>JAISAN010000118.1 GCA_031266635.1 Treponema sp.
AACAGCCTCAAGTAAAACCACTTGACAAAATCTCCCAAAAATAGTATTCAATATCAGTTCTATGAAAGAACGCCTTTTCTTATTCTTGTCTGTTATTTTTCCATAAAGGAATAAGGGAGCCTGAAGGCTTCTTTACCCGGAGATGAACTCCCTCAAACAATAACTACAGGCCCAGGTCTGTAAAAATTCAAGGAGTCTCATGATGAAGAAAAGAGTTTTATTTTTCGGAATATCAGCCTTGCTGATTTTGTCCGCCGCGTTTTTCACCGGATGCCCAACGGAAACGGATGACTCTCCTACCCCGGTAAGTTTGGAGAATACCGTGTGGGGAGGCGGGACGCCCCAGGCCGGCAATACCGGCTGGCTTACCCTGGCTTTTAAGGCGGATAACAAGGTTATTGCCGCCTTTAATGCCGACAATACAACCAATGAGTGGGACTACACCTATAATACCGACAAAATCGGTACAATCACGGTTGCCAGCGGCTGGAATCCCGCTCCCGACGGGTTTACCATCAGCGACGATGCTAAAACGTTGACCATTGTTCATTATGGAAATCACGAAGGGACGCCCCGGGAATTCAAGCGGCTACGCCAGGGCGATTTAACGATTGATCCGGTTCCTTTTACGCCGGGTACGGGAACGACCAAAGAGGGGCTCTACAATTCGGTATGGGGCGGCAGTACCCCACAGGCAAACGATACCGGCTGGCTAACCATTACACTGAAAAATATTACCGAAGCTGACAATAATTTTCCTGCGCCCGGACTGAGGGCGATATGCGTGTTTTCCGCAGATAATAGCAAAAATGACTGGAACTGGGAGGATTATGCTGAAGCAAGCAGGAGCGGCACGATTGCCCGTGATGGAGGCGGCTGGACTCCCGGAGCCTTTACTATCAGTGCGGATGGTAAAATTTTAACCTTCAGCAGTTATATGGGCGGCGAACGTTCGTTTAACCGTCTTCGCTAAAAACGAATGACCCTGGGGCTGTCAAAAACTGAAGTTTTGGAACAGCCTCAATTAAAAACACCCGTCCCACTTCACTTGAATTTAACCCTGCCGCCAAGGGTAAAAGTTATCCCCGGCATTACATAACCCGCATAGTATTCGTACTTCCGGTTCAAAGCATTGTTAAGGGATGCAAAAACTTCCCCCTCTTCAATATGCCACGGCCTGTATTGCAGGGAATACCCCAGCCGCAGGTTTAAAAGGTGGATGTCGTCAAGCCTTGCGCTTTCGGTTAATTCGGTAAAAGAGGCGGTATTCTGCAGATTACCCGCGTAAAGTCTATTGAGCATCTGATAATCCCCGCTCAACCGGAAATTATGAAGAAATGTCCACTTAAAACCCGCGGACATACTGAAAACAGGGGTGTAGGGCATACGGTTTACTTCCCTGCTGTCTTCGCCTTTGGCGCTGATATTTGTTATCCAGGTTCCCCCGCCAAAAAATTCCAGCCTTTTTAGGAAAAGTTTGTCCGGGGTGAACGAAACGCTTCCCCCCAGTTCCGCACCCTGGATGCGGAAGTACGAAACGGAAGAAACATTTCCCGGAATGTCCGGCCCCGCAGCCACGATACGGTCCCGGCCGTCGTCGTAAAAATACGAAGCGTTTACCGAGGCCAGAGACCGCCATTTATAGGAGACCCCCCCTTCAATATGATGCACCGTCTCCGGGCGGGCTTGTTTCAAATCCGCCGTATCAGCAGCGCCGCTATTCACCAGTCCCTGGATATTTGCCGGGGCAGGATAAATTATCCCCCGCGCGTAATTAACGTTGAATTCCAGACTGTCGTAACCAAAGACAAGCCCCGCCTGGGGCGAAAGGGAATTATCCCAGACAGTATGGATGAAAGTACGCAGCCCCCCCGAAGGGATGACATAAAATTTTTCGCCCAGGCTAAAGAATTGGCTCATCGCAAGATAAGGGGAAACAAGCGTCATCAACGGAAACCCGGTTATAACCGAAGGGCTTACCGTATTGTGATCCTCGTTGGCTGTCTTGTTCATATCCAGATCGATTCCGGCGGTAATATCACTTCCCTTCCAAAACGAAAACACCTCTTTTGCCCGTAATCCCCAGGCGTTTAAATCCTGCCGGGACCAGTCGCCGGCATTTCTGGTGTCATCGTCAAGCCAGCGGAAATCGGTAAAATTGTAGTAGAGTTTTATATGGCCCGCGGCGTTGTCGTATTCATTGTTCAGGGTAGCGGTGGTAAAAAAAGTACCGGTTTTAAAGGTGGAAAGAATATCGGTTTTGCTCTGGGCTGTTCTGGGAGGCTGAAGCGTTTCCGCGTCCACAAAGTTACCCAGCAGCCGGAAATTCCAGTAGGCGTTAATCCAGAGTCCCAGGTTAAGGTAATAACTCTGCTGATAAGCGCCGGAATGAACCACATGACCCTGGGTGGAAACCATGCTTTGGGCGGCGAAAATATCAAAGCGTCCCCTCCGTAAGCCGATGGAAGCGTCCTCGCCAAAGGTCAGGAAACTGCCGCCCGAAAAACCGGCCTCGGTTTCCCAGCCCTGTTCGGCCATATACCGGGGGATTACGTTGATGCTGGCGTAACCTGCGCCAAAACTTGAGGGCTGGGGGTACTTGTATATTTCGATGCTGTCCGCCGAAAAAACAGGAATACTGTCTGTCATGGACTGGCCGTAGATAAGGCCAAACCGGGGGACGCCGTCAAAGGAAACGGTAGTATCCAGGGAAGGATGAGTATAACCCCGTCCCCGGACATAAACGCTCGTACCGGTATTGGTTCCGGCTATATTGCGCTTGCCGAACATTACCCCCGGAACATCCCGCAGGGCATCCAGAACATCCAGCGACCCCTGTTCCCGTATTTGTTCGGCGGAGACTACGTTATGCTGGGCGCCGTAGTTATCATTTTTGGGTGAAACCGGAGCAGGCTGCGGCATTTGTCCTTCTATAGTTAAGACCTCGCCTTCCATGAGAATACTCCAGTCTTCTTCCCTGTCTTCTGTCTCTTTGGATTCCGCATTTATATCAGCGGATGGTTCTCCGGCGCCGGTTTCCTGCGCCGGAGATAAGGGAATTGCAAGGAAAAAAAGAATAGACGCCAGCAGTTGGGCGCGGCGGCGGCTAAAAAATTCACCTGGGCGGGATACCGGGAAAACCATTAAACGCAAAAAAATGTTTGTCATTCCGCAGCCTATTCTACGACCAGATTAAAATCCGAACCGTGGCCGTAGTTTTTCCATTCAATAAAATGCATGGTTTTGTTATCACCGCTGATTTCAAATTTTCCGTAGTGATCGATCTCCCCTTTCTTCGTGCGTTTATCATAAATATAAGATTCGGTATATTCCCCTTCAGCCTGATCGGTATAACGAACCTCGGTAGCAGAAAGGAAGAAAAGACTTCTGCCGCCCCAGGGACTATCCCAAACCCAGCGGGTGTTTAGGAGAGAATCCAGGGGATCGCCGGCGGGTTCTCCCCCCTGATTCGCTGGAACCTGAATATCCCGGGGATCAAACTGCTGTTGGCAGCCGCTAAACAGGGGAAAAAACAAAATCACAAACAGGAACAATCCGAATGAGTATCTGCTGAAATTAAAAACGCCCAATTCTTTCTCCATGCGTAAAAAGAGGAATCAGGCTTCATGCCTTTAAAACCGGAATCCATGTTCCATGTTGCCACTAAAAAGTAATATCGATTCCGGCCCTTGTCAAGTACGACACGGTACGCACCGCCGGCACGAGTAAACGTAGTTGTTTACGCAATACCAAGAGCGAGCTAGTAAACCGGACTTTCAAACAAACCCCGGAAACTTCCGAAAACCCAGCCGGAGTTTTCAGAGATTCCCGCTATCTTTTTTCTTTAACCTTTTCCTTTTCCTTGGTGATCTTCGCCTCAAGCCGGTCCATCAGTTTATCAATGGCGGGGTTCAACTCAAAATCATGTTCCTTCACATGGATGGAAACGCCCCAGCGGAAGTTGACCGTCGCCTCCGCCTCAAAGTCTTTGCCCTTGGTAAGGGTAAAACGCAAATCAATGATCATGTTTTCCGCATTGTGGATGCGGGCCATCTTCCGATCCAGGTACTCCCTTGTCTCATCATGCAAGGTGAAATGAACGCCCTTAACCTCAATATTCATAGGTACCTCCGAATAATAAAATTCCCCTAACGGGTGTATGATGAACCTAAATCCAGTTCGCCCCGGTACTTCGCCACGGTCCGCCGGGCCAGGGGAATTCCCTGTTTTGCCAGAAGCCCGGTGATCTCCTGATCCGACAAATGCCGGTTTTCGGCGGAGATCAACTCCCTGATAACTTCCTTCACCCCTTCCTTGGAATACTGGGACCCGCCGGACCCGGGGCCGCTGATCGAATTGGAAAAGAAGTGGCGTATCTCAAAAATTCCCCATTCGGTCTGCACATACTTGCCGTTGGCAATCCGGGAAACCGTGGTTTCGTGGACTCCCAATTCCTTGGCGATGTCCCGCAGGGTAAGGGGGGCCAGAGCCTTGGGGCCGTCGATAAAAAAGGGACGCTGAAATTCGACAATCGCCCGGGACACTCTGAGGAGCGTATGGTTCCGCTGGTTCACCGACTGGATAAACCAGCGGGCTTCCCTGATGTTCTCCCGGACAAAATCACGGGTTACCCTGTTGCCTTTTCGGGGGCCTTCGGCGATTTTCATAAAAAAGGGGCTGATCCCCAAAACCGGTATTTCTTCATCGTTCAGGACAATCACAAAGTCCTCGTCTTTTTTGACGATCTGCACATCGGGAACCACAAACCGGACATCCGCGGGGGCAAAAGATCTGCCGGGAAAGGGGGACAGTTCCTTTATCCGGTCAAAAAAAAGACGAACCTCATCTTCGGTACGGCCGGTTTTTTTCGCGGCCTCCGTAAAGCGCCCCTGCTCCAGCAATTCCAGACAATCGAGTATATCTTCAATGCCCGCGGGCATATCGGGGCGCAGGCCGATTTGAACTTTCAGGGATTCACGGTAATCAGCGGTACAGGTTCCCGGAGGGTCCAGGGACTGGACCAGTTTTTTCCCCGCCCCGATCCGTTCCGGTGACGGAGGGCCGCCGGGCAGGTCCCGAAACAGCAGTTCCACCGGTTCTTTGTGAAAACCGTCTTCATCAAAATTCTGAATCAGGGTCTCGCAGATCAAGCGCAGTTCTTCGTCAACCGGTTCCAGGTGAAGCTGCCAGAGCAGATGTTCCTGAAGGGTCTCCGGCCGGGACGGGACCCCTTCGATAAAACGGCGCTGTTCATCCGATGCCTCATCGCCTCCCCGGCGGGCGAACCCCGAATCGGAACCAAGCTCAAAATAATCGTCCTCTTCCTTCAGCGGCTTAACCGCCTCGTCAAGAGAAACCGTGCTGCGATCTTCCAAAACCTCAAGCGCGGGGTTTCGTTCAATTTCTTCCTCAATTTTCTCCCGCAGATCCACTATGGGAAGCTCCAGCAGCTTAATAGACTGATAGATCTGGGGACTCATCCTGAGCCGCTGTTCCTGGATGAAGGACGGTCGCTGCAACTGCACGGATCAAACTCCTTTTAGAGTCCGTTATATCATATTTCAACTATCATTTCACCTGGGCGCTTTGTCAAGGACAATTCACGGGAGTCCCGGCGGAAGGATTGGTATAATCCAAAAAATACGGTACAGTGCGTATTCATGGAAGATGTTCACCAGGGTCTGGCCCGCCTCGGTCTTAAAATACCGGACATACTGCTTCCCCGGCAAGGGACGGATCTGGAAAAATGGGCGGTTATCGCCTGCGATCAGTTTACCCAGGATCGGGCCTACTGGGAAAAGGTCCGGGAAACGGCGGGGGACGCTACTTCTACGCTGAATCTGATTTTTCCCGAAATTTACCTCCAGGATGAGGGCCGGGCGGCCCGGATTGACGCTATCCGCCGGGCCATGAACGCCTGCCTCCGGGACGGGACTTTTGCTCCGCCCCGGCAGGGCTGCGTGTACCTGGAACGGAACACCCCCCATCACCGGGGCCGCCGGGGCCTGGTAATCGCCCTGGACCTGGAACAATACGACTGGGCCCCCGCCTCCCGCCCCCTGATTCGGACCACTGAAGGCACGGCGCCGGAACGGCTCCCCCCCCGGATGGAGATCCGCCGGGGCGCGGCCCTGGAAAGCCCCCATATTCTCGTGCTTATTGACGATGAAAAGGACGAAATCCTTCCCGCCCTGGGAGAACGGGCAAAAACCACGGCTCCGGCCTACCGAAGCTCCCTGATGCTGGGGGGCGGTGATATTTCCGGCTGGTTCCTTGATGACAAGGCGGCCTGGGCTTTCCTTTCCCGGGGCCTTGAAAACCTGGCCCGGCGGGCCTTAACCCGCTACGAAACCGGCGGCCCCGGAGAGGCCCCCTTTCTCTTTGCCGTGGGAGACGGAAACCACTCCCTGGCTACCGCCCGGGAAATATGGGTAGAGTACAAAAAAGCCCACGCCGGGGACCCGGGTCTGATGAACCATCCCTGCCGTTACGCTCTGGCGGAAATCGAAAACCTCTACGACCCGGCGATTCAGTTTGAACCGATCCACCGGGCGCTTTTTAACACCGGCCTGGATGATGTGCTGGCCCGGTTGTCCGTCCTGCCCGGCTTCTCCCGCCGCCCGGCGGGGAACGAAACACCCGGCGGCGGGGCCGGGGACACTCTGGCCCGGCTGGTTGCCGACCCGAAGGCGGTCAAAACCCGCCTGGGGCTGGTTTCGGGGGATCGCTGTGTTGTAGTTGAATACGACGCGCCGGGGCTTGCCACTGTGAGCCTCCAGCCCCTGCTGGACGAGCTGGTGCAGAACAGCGGCGGGAAAGGGGAAGCCGCCCCCGCGATTGACTACATCCACGGCGGGGACGAAATTTTTCGCCTGGCCGCGGACCCTGCCGCCCGCACGTCAGGTATCCTCCTTCCCCCGGTCAAAAAAAGCGGCCTCTTTGACACCGTAGCCCGCTCCGGCCCCCTGCCCCGAAAAAGCTTTTCCATGGGGGAAGCGGTAGAGAAGCGGTATTATCTTGAATGCCGGGAGCT
>JAISAN010000224.1 GCA_031266635.1 Treponema sp.
GTGGAAAATCAGGCCCGGGAACCCTTTAAAAATAACGAAAACGCCCTTTGGATAAACGGCGAGTTAAGCCCCCTGCCTCCGGTACGAATCACCATGCCGGGGGGAATTGAATCGGACTGGATTATTCAGGACGTGGAGGGTATGGTGGATCTGGTATTTACCCCCGCGGAACAAATCCGGTATGGGACCAACACGGTGATCACCCACACGGAATATGAAACGCCCCTGGGCTGTTATAACGGAACACTGGTACGGGCCGGAGGTGAGCAAATTCAGGTTCGAAACCTGTGGGGTATGGGGGCGAAGCTTTATCTGCGGGTATAAGTATGGCTAAGAAACCTAAAGCGATATACGCTCCCGGGGAACTTGACCGGGTCCGGGGAAAATTGGGGGACCTTGACCCCGGAGAAGCAAAACGGATGGCCCAAATTCTCGGGGGCGAAGTGGGGTATGAAAAAAGCGCCGCGGACAATGCCCGCCCGCAGCCCCGGTCCGGCAGGTCCCGGCGGGAAACCGTGGACATAGCGGTAGGCGGACGGCCGGGCGCTTCCGGCCATGCGCCCAAACGCCGGGTGGAGCTTAGCGGCGCGGACGGGGGAAAGGCCCCGGCGCCGTCCAAAAAGGCCGTCCATCCCCCGGACAAAGAAATGGCCGCGGATGATCCGGCGGTTCCGTTCAAAATATCCTACCTTGAACGGATTAAGATGGACCGGCACGCCTCGCTGCCGGAATTTGATATAAAAAGCCCGGCCCAGGCATTGTTTTCCCTGTTTTCATTCCTTGGCGATCCACCGGATTATGTGAATCCCCTGTTTATTAACAAGCGGATCGGTGAATATTACCGGCGGATTGAACAACTGGTAACTTCCACCAGAACGCTGTTTCCCCGGAACAACCCGGCGCGCAGTGAACGCTTAAAAAAAACATCCCCCTTTGTTTTTTCCGTGCTGGATACGATACGGTACTGGAATATCGAGCGAATATCCGGGGATCTGGAGAAAATCCAGGCCCACCCCCGGCTGGCAAAGGTTGCGGAATTTTCCGATATTCTCCGGGCGGTTTATAAACCGCTTTTTATCCTGGAAGAACTGGACCCGGATATTCACATCAAGGGCTCTTACAAACTTCTCTACAAGCTATTGTATATCGAAAATCCCATGAACGCGAAGGAGAAATATCAGGGGCTTATCCGTACCGCCCTTGTTGCTTTTGCCGATGTCCGGCGGGATGTCCATTATCTGTTATACCCTCTGCTGATGAGATTATTGTCCGACCGCTGGTTGTCCTACGAACAGTTTTTTATAAACCGGCGGCGGCGGTTTATGGCCTTTCTCAACGTAAGCGCCCAGGACCGGATCGTTCCTGCGGACATGAGCGCCCAGCAGATAGAAAGCGGCAATTTGGAAAAACTTTCCGCCGGGGAGGAAGAAGCGGCGGACCAGAATTCCGGTTCCGCCGGGGAAGAAGAGGAAGACCCTGATGATCCCGCCGTTGTTGAGCGCCGGGCCAAACGGGCGGTCCAGGAGGCCGAACAGAAGGCCTTGAACCGGGGAATTTCGGTGCTGGAATCCCTGTTCCCCAAGGCCGGATGGGACCGGCTTTCAACCTTTCCCGATCTGTACCCGTATTTTGTCGATATGTTTTCCCTTAAAAAAGGGTATGAACTTATCGCCCCTACCGATCCCCTGCAGCAGGTGGCCGTATTGATGTTTATCCTGGAGGAACTCCTTTTTGGGCTCCGGTATGTCAGTTTTGGCACGATTGAACGGGCGGACGCAAGTCCCATACGGATAGAGGATTATCTGGGGAGTATCATCAATAACTGGCAGCGGTATATTGATCTGGGTTTCAATAAGGGGTATTTGCCCCGGCTGGTTGAATATTGCCGGATTTTGGAAAATACCGCCGATTCCCGGAATTCCACTTACGCCAAACGGACGCTGAATGAGTGTCATTGGCTGAAACGGCTCTATTTTTTGCCGCACTACAAGTTTGAGTCTCTGGGGCCTCCTCCCTTCCAGAAAGAGGATACCACCCCCCTTTACGGGGAGATGCGGCTCCTGCGGCGGTATCTTACCGAGGTGGCCCAGGGTATTGAGCTGGGGAACCGTCAGGGCGGCGCCGAAGCCCAGGCCCCCTGCGACGGGATAGACAACCCCTGGGAACCTTATAATTTTGAGGTTCCCAACCCGGTTTCCATCCGGCTGGACGCCCTGCTGGGCCCCAAAAAAAAGAACAACGCTTCCCTGATTTATTTTACGCTGGCCGTTACCACCGTATTGGATCATCTGGTAAACAATGAAAACAGTTGGGCGTATGAAAACCGTCCGGGGCCCCTGTTCCGCAGTATTGACGGCGAAGGAGTTATGCCGCTCTTTGGGGTGGAAACCAAGATCGACGCGGACCTTATTTTCCGGCAGGTAATAAAACAGAAGGACCGGGATCGTCAAAAAGAAGCGGAGGAACAGAAAAAAGCGGAGTTCCCGTAGGGGGGATTATGGGAACGCACTACGTATTGCCGGGCACATCATAAAAAATACGCGGGACGTAAAAAGGGAGGCGCTCTTGCGCCTCTACGCTCTATTGACAGAATAGTCCGTATAATGTATTATAAAAATACTGGGGGAAAATATGGCAATAAATTTAAAAGAGGACATAAAACCAATTTCTTATATAAAGACAAACGCGGCTGAAATGATGAAATATGTAAATGAACGTAAGAATCCGATAGTTATAACCCAAAATGGCGAAGCGAAGGCCGTTTTAGTCGATATAGAAACATACCAAAAAACACAGGACGCATTTGCGTTGCTGAATATTATAAGGCTAGGGGAAAATGATATTAAAAATGGAAAAACAAGGCCCGCTGACGAAGTTTTCTTGGATTTGAGGAAAAAAATAATAAAAAATGACTGAAGGAATAAAGGAATATTCAGTAACCGTCACTCAAACGGCGGAAGACGATATTGACGAGATTATTTTATATATTGCGGATGATAATACCACAATAGCT
>JAISAN010000238.1 GCA_031266635.1 Treponema sp.
ATCGCCCGGATATTCAGGTCGGACAATATCCTGGAGTTCAAGAGCCCCGGAGACTACCTTTCTGTGAAGGATTTCCTGAAAGTCTACGCCTACGGGTGTCTGTACGCGGCCATTACCCCCAATGTGGAGCTTTCCGGGGTAACCCTGACGCTTGTGGAACAGCGGCATCCCCGGGACCTCATCAGCTACCTGACAAGTGAACGGCGGTATGGGGTAGAGGAAACCGGGCCGGGAATATATACGGTGAGCGGGGATTACCTGCCGATTCAGATAATTGAGACGAAGCGGCTGCCCGCCGGGGAGAATCTGTGGCTAAAATCGCTGACCAACGATTTGGAACCTGGAGCGGCAAGCGCTATACTGGAAGGGAGGAAGGCGGCGGCGCGGGAAGCGCCGTTGAGCGCCTATATGGACGTGTTGTTGCGAGCGAATTCAGAGGCATTTTTGGAGGCATTGAACATGGCAAACGGTACGAGGACATTTGAGGAAGTATTTACCGAGGCGGGGATAATCCCCCAGTGGATTGACCGGGGCATTGAACAGGGCATTGAACGGGGCATTGAACAGGGCGAAGAAAAGAAAGCCCTTGCGATAGCGCGGAATCTTCTGGCAAAGGGATGGGCCGTAGAAGATGTCGCGGAAACGACTGATCTGCCCCTTGAAAAAGTTCGTTCCCTTGTTGTTGATTCGAAGGGGGGCTAATATTGTATCCATCAATTTGACCATCAGTGTAGCGGCAAGGGATATTCCTTCCGCTTTTACGGAGCATAGTCCAACCTGATCGATACTATAAAAAGAGAGGAACCACCATGAAAACGTTAAACTTTTTTGGCCGGGCAATAGTATGGGCGGCGGTGTTTCTTGTCCTTTCATGTCCCGCTGCCCCCTTTTTGTCGTTTGACCGGGAAACCTTTGACCGGGAGCGGAAATTATGGGAAGCGGGGGATTATAAAAACTATGTCTTTGTACAGGAGTACCGCAATGACGCTTACCCCGGCGGAAAGGTCAGAATCACCGTAAGCGGCAGCGCGGAACCGGTAATAGAAAATCTGGACGAATGGGTTTTGGAACACCAGCCCCCGGAGACATGGCTGGACAACGCGCATTATCTCGCGCCAACCATTACAGAAATATATGAGCGGATCGACGCTTTTATTACCGAAGACATAAAACAATCCAGCGGTGAAAATCCCCTGCCCATCTCAGATATAACGTGCGAAATCAAATACAACCCGGATTTTCATTACCCTGAAGAGGTAGATTACGTGGTGGGGTACAATAAACCCATTGACGGCGGCGCTTATTTTGATCTGAAAATTACGGATTTTTATACGCTAAAAGATTAAGGGAACCCCTGCAAATCCCGGTTGGGTTTCCGGAGGTTCCCCGCTCACGGGGGCTTTAGCCACCCACGAGCATTCTGCCGATTTCCTGGAGTTCGGGGATCTGCAAATACAGCGGGCGGTGGCCCTTGGAATCCTGCTTGTCCAGTTCCACCAGATTAATGTACAGCTCGTTTACCAGATCGGCAAAAAGCTGAAGGTTAGACCCAAAGTTGTTCACCGCCATGTCCCGGAGTACCTTGTCGGGCCCGGTATTACTCCCCCCGCTCAAACGGTTACGGAGGCCGGGAACCAGCTCCCGCCGGGTCAAGGAAACAAAGCGGGCGGCGGCGGCAATTTGCCGGTACAGTTCATCCAGATGAAAACCCTGGTACTGATACTGTTCTGTCTTCTCCGTAAGAATTTCGATTAAATCCCAGGTCTGTTTTTCCAGAGGAAGTTGAAGCAACGCGGGGCGAATATAACGGTTGGAAATGTTGGTTCGGTAGTGTTCACTGATTCGTTCAATCAATCTAACAACCTGGGCGTCTCTTACCTGCATTAACTAATCATAACCTATCCCCGAAAGGATTGACAAGTACATCAGCCTCCATCTAGAATTCCCCATGCGTTGCTTCCGGTACTGCGTCTTTATCAGCCTGTCCTGTATGTTCCTTTCCTGTTCCCCGGCGCGGGGCAAAACCGCGGTACTCTGGACCGACCGGCCCGAATTTGCCTTTTACGCCGAATACTTTAATTCCAGCCAGGACCAATACAAAGTTGAACCCCGCTATTTTGAGTCCCCGGCCCAGCGGCTGAGCAATACCGCTGAGCTTCCCGACATTATAGCGGGAAGCTGGCTAAAAAGTTCCTCAACCCGGTCTTTTTTCAAACCCCTGGATTCCTTTTTCCGAAACGGAAGGATTTCAGAAAACGCCTTTTACCCCCCCCTTCTGGCCCTGGGTAATATCGACGGGACTCAATACCTCCTGCCGGTGGCCTTTAATATTCCCGCCCTCATTTTCACCAGGGACAAGGGGGAACTCCTTTCCAATCCCTTCACCATTGGTTTTGAGGAAATGAAGGCCCTGGGGAAAGCCTACAACCAGGAACAAAACGGGGCCTATACCCGGATGGGTTTTTCCCCCGCCTGGGATGATGAGTTCCTTTTCATCATCGCCTCCCTGTTTAACACATCTTTCCGGGAAGCGGTTCCGGTAGCCTGGGACGCGGCGGCCCTGGAGCGGGGCGTAAACTTTACCAGGGACTGGATCCGGGACGTTAATACGGATATTCAAACCGAAGAGGAATTTACCTTCAAATATTTGTACGATCCCCCGGCAAAACTCGTCCTTTCGGGAAGGGTGCTTTTTACCTATATGGACAGCGCCGGCCTCTTTACCCTGGCGGAAGAACGGCGGACAAACCTCGATTTCCGGTGGGTGGCGGAAAGAAATACCATTCCGGTTATTGAGGGAACCGTTTATTACGGTATTTCAAAAAAGGGAAAGGCCCAAAAGGCGTCCGCCGCCTTTACCCGGTGGTTTTTTCAGGCCGAAACCCAGCGGCTGTTTCTGGAAAAAAGCCGGGACAACCGGATGCTGGAGACTTCTTTCGGTATCGGCGGGGGTTTTTCGGCCATGCGCCCCGTGACGGAACAAATTTTCCCCCAGTTTTATCCCAGCCTTCTGGGGCACATGCCCCCGGAAGACTTTCTTTCCCCCGCCAACATCCTCCCCCGAAACTGGATCAGCCTCAAGGAACGGGTCATTCTCCCCTACCTGCATGAACGGGTCCGCCATACCGGCCAGGAAGACACGGTCCACCTGGAACGGCGTATCGCGGACTGGTACCGGCTGAACGGGGGATGAAGCTCCCCGCTGACATAGTAAGCGCACATTGGCCCCGCCGCCAATGACCGGCCGGGGAAAAGGCTCAATAATCATTTTTTTCTTCCGATATTGAAACCAGAGGAGAAAAAAGTGCAATTAGGGGCCGTTCCCTCGGGAACTTTTCCCAGTATAGGATACGCCATCAATGTCTCGCGGGGAGGCAGAATGTCTCTTCCGGTGGCTCCCTCGGCCTATATCTATTCCCACTTCCGCCATGTTTCCGGCATCCCCGCCCCCGAAGGGGTTCAGGGCGTCGCCATCAGCAAACTCAAGATCCTCGATACCCTGATTGAACAACTGGCCCGGATGAAAAAACAGCCCGCCCCTTCTTTCGGGCCCACCGGGCCGGTTTCCGAAGATCATATTAACGCCATGATAAACCAGTACGAAAACCAAATCCGTACTGCCGCCGCGACGGCCAAAGCCGCTGAAGCGGCCATACCCTACAATCCTACGGCGGCCCTGGCGCCCCTGGGCGCGGTTTTTAACCTGGTAAGCTAAAACTTATTTCAAACCCCGGCTGCCGTTTCAAAACCGATGTTTTGAAACAAGCGCTCTTAATTTCCCCAAATCCCTTGTGTTTCACCCTTCTTTTTTATAGTATGTGAAATAAGGAGTTTCCATGAACGTAACTGAATTAAAACACGCTGGTTTGAAGAAATGGGTTGAGGACGCCGTCTCCCTGATGGGTCCCGATTCAGTAGAAATTTGCGACGGAAGCCAGGCCGAATATGATCGGATGATCCAACTCACTATCGACACGGGACTGGCAACCCCCCTGAACCCCGGAAAATTGCCGGGCTGTGTACTTTTCCGCTCCGATCCCTCCGATGTGGCCCGGGTGGAAAACCGCACGTATATCGCTTCGGAAAAACAGGAAGACGCGGGGCCGACCAATAACTGGATAAACCCGGCGGAGTTGAAAGAAACCATGACCGGGCTGTACCGGGGCAGCATGAAGGGCCGTACCATGTATGTGATCCCCTTCTCTATGGGGCCGGTGGGTTCGGATATTGCCAAGATCGGGGTGGAGATTACCGATTCCCCCTATGTGGTGGCGAATATGCACATTATGACCAGGGTAGGAACCAAAGTGCTGGATGTCCTGGGTTCCAATGGCTATTATGTCCCCTGTTTCCATTCGGTGGGGAAACCGCTGGGTCCCGGAGAAAAAGATAATGGCCAGTGGCCCTGCGCTCCGCTGGATAAAAAGTACATTTCCCACTTTCCTGAAACCCGGGAAATCTGGTCCTATGGTTCAGGTTACGGCGGTAACGCCCTGTTGGGGAAAAAATGTCTTGCCCTGCGGATTGCCAGCGTCCTGGCCCGGGATGAGGGCTGGCTCGCCGAACACATGCTGATCCTCAAGATTACCAACCCCCAGGGGGAGGTTAAATACATCACCGGCGCTTTCCCCTCGGCCTGCGGTAAAACCAACCTTGCCATGCTGATTCCCACCCTCCCCGGCTGGAAAGTGGAAACCGTGGGGGACGACATCGCCTGGATGAAATTTGGCGCCGACGGCAGGCTCTATGCCATTAATCCCGAAGCGGGTTTTTTCGGCGTCGCGCCGGGAACAAACAACGAATCCAACCGGAACGCGATGGAAACCATCAAAAAAAATACCATCTACACCAACGTGGCCTTAACTGAGGACAAGGACGTATGGTGGGAAGGCATCGGCTACGACGCGCCGGGGAAGCTTATTGACTGGAACGGCAATGCGTGGATCCAGGACAAGGCCAATAAGGATCAGAAACCCGCGGCCCATCCCAATTCCCGGTTTACCGGCCCGGCTAAACAGTGTCCGGTAATCGCCAAAGAATGGGAAGACCCCAGGGGAGTACCTATCAGCGCCTTCCTCTTCGGAGGCCGCCGGCCAAAAACCATTCCCCTGGTAAACCAGGCAAAAAGCTGGATTCACGGGGTCTTTATGGGTTCCATCGTAGGTTCCGAAGTAACCGCCGCGGCCCTGGACCTCAAGGCCGGTACTATCCGGCGGGATCCCTTTGCCATGCTCCCCTTCTGTGGCTACCACATGGGGGACTACTTCAAACACTGGATAAAAATCGGCGTAAATCACGATGAATCAAAGCTCCCGAAAATTTTCTTTGTGAACTGGTTCCGCAAAAACGAGGCGGGCAAGTT
>JAISAN010000005.1 GCA_031266635.1 Treponema sp.
GATACCTTGCCGAATCGCGCAAAAAGGCCGATACTTGGATTTAGAATGGTACTTGGAGGGGCTATGGTTGTGGTAAAAGGGGGCTATAACGGCAACGATATGGTCAAAATGGAACGCCGGGCGGTTATTGCGTAACAGCAGAGTATGGACCCTAACACGCTTGGCCTTATCGCCGTCCTGATCATTCTCCTCTGTTTTTCCGCCTTTTTTTCCTCCAGCGAGACCTCTTTTTCTTCCCTCAGCCGGATCAAGCTTAAAAATCTGGCGGCCCGGAACAACAGGAAAGCCAAACTCGCCCTGAGGCTCCTGGACAAATATGACAATATCCTTTCTACCGTACTCATCGGTAATAACATCGTCAACATCAGCGCCTCCGCTCTGGCAACGGTTCTTTTTGTGGGCTTTTTCGGCAGCGCCGGGGTCAGCATCGCTACCCTGGTGATGACTGTCCTGGTGCTGATTTTCGGGGAAATTACCCCCAAGACCCTGGCCAAGGAAAGCCCCGAAAAAACCGCGATGGCCTTTGCGCCCCTGATTCGGGTTTTTGTGTTTCTTTTCGCGCCGGTGAACCGGCTGTCCGGCGTTTGGAAAAGAACCATCGTCAAACTGTTCCATGTCGGCGGGGACCGGACGGTAACGGAGGACGAACTTCTGACCTTTGTGGAGGAGGTCCGGCAGGAAGGGGGAATCAACCGGCAGGAAGAGGAGATGATCCGCCAGGCTATCGAATTTGACGATATTACCGCCGGGGAAATTTATACCCCCCGGATCGATGTGGCGGCGGTTTCCGAAGAAGATACGGCGGAGGCGATGGACAAAAAATTTTACGAAACCGGTTTTTCCCGCCTGCCGGTCTACCGGAACAATATCGATCATATCATCGGAGTAATCCTCCTCAAGGACTTCCATCATGAGGTGATAAAGCAGGATAAGTCCCCGGCGGCCATTATCAAGCCCGTGGTTTTTATCACCAAGTCCATGAAGGCCGCAAAACTTCTGCGGACTTTACAGCAAAAACAATCCCACATGGCGGTGCTGGTGGATGAATTCGGCGGTACGGTGGGAATCGTTACCATCGAGGATATAGTGGAGGAACTGGTGGGGGAGATCTGGGACGAGCACGACCAGGTGGTAGAAACCATTGTAGACCGGGGGGATGGGACCTTCCGGGTTTTGGGTAATTCAAATCTTGAGGATATGTTTGACTTTTTCGACATAAAAAAAGATGACGCCGGTTCGGCGGCGGTTCCAAAAACCACGGTGGGAAACTGGGTAATGGAAAATATTGGCGGGGTTCCGCGCTTTGGAGATAAGTTTGCCCTTCAGAATCTGGAGGTCCGGGTTTCAAAGGTAACCCGCCACCGGGTGATGGAGATTACGGTAATTCCCGGCGGGGGAAAAAGCGCCGGGGAGGGGGGCGCTGTTCCGGCGGCGCATACCGGCACGGAAGAACAGGGCGCCGGAGGAGAGTCTGGTGGAGAAAAATGAAATTCTGGTGATCTACGGTGATGATCCATACCGCATGGCCTACCGTGTAGCGGAGGCCGCGGAGCTGGCGGAGCTGATCGGTGATGTCAAAAAGCGGATCGGCCTCAAGCCCAACCTGGTGGTTTCCCGCCCGGCGGATGAAGGGGCCACCACCCACCCGGAGATCGCCGCGGGGCTTATCGCCTACCTCAAGGAGCGGGGCTTCCTGAACCTGACGATCCTGGAGGGCTCCTGGGTGGGGGACAGTACCGCCGGCGCGTTTGGGGTCTGCGGTTACCGGAAGCTCGCCAAAGAAACAGGGGTGGAACTGATTGACACCCAGCGGGACACGGCAAAAGCTTATGACTGCCAGGGCCTGAAGATCGAAATCTGCGACAGCGCCCGGAATATAGACTTTATGATCAATCTGCCGGTGATGAAGGGGCACTGCCAAACCCTGCTGACCTGCGCCCTCAAAAACAACAAGGGGATCATGCCGGACCGGGAAAAACGGCGTTTTCACAGCCTGGGGCTTCACGAGCCCATTGCCCATCTGAATACCGTTGCCCGGAACGATTTTATTTTGGTGGATGGGATCTGCGGGGATCTGGATTTTGAGGAGGGGGGCAGCCCTGTCCCCGCGGGCCGGATCTTCGCCGCCAGGGACCCGGTGCTGTGCGATGCCTGGGCTGCGGAACAGATGGGCTACCGGGCAGCGGATATTCCCTATATCGGCCTGGCGGAATCGCTGGGGATCGGCTCCGCCGATCCGGCAAAGGCGTTGGTCCGGGAGCTTTCTTCCCCCGGCGCTTCCCAAAGCGGCGGCATTCTCCAGCCCGGCGGCAAGGTCCGCCATCTTGCCCCCTTTATTCAGGAGGACGGGGCCTGCAGCGCCTGTTACGCGGGCCTGGTCTTTGCCCTTTCCCGGATGAAGCCGGGAGAACTCTCCCGGCTCGGGGAAAAAATCGCCGTCGGCCAGGGCTTCCGGGGCAAAACGGGGCGGCTGGGAATAGGCCGCTGTACCTTGGGGTTCAGCTCATCCTGCCCCGGCTGCCCTCCCTCAGGAGCCGCGGCGCTGGCATTCCTGCGAAGTCTCGGCTAATGAGTCTCCACGTGGTAAGCCGTTCCTCCGCCCATCCTATGGTTTCTGCCCGTAATAGGCCCCGGCCCCGTGTTTACGCTCCCAGTGTTTGGCGATGATGTGTTCCGGCAGGGTTTCCGCCAGCGGGTTAAGGGTGAGGGTCAAAAGGGCCATCCTGCATATCTCTTCCAGCGCCGCGCCGTGGTATACCGATTCGGCGGCGTTTTTGCCCCAGGTAAAGGGGCCGTGCCCCGCCACCAGTACCATAGTGATATGGGCGGGGTTAATATGGGCCGCCCGGAAAGTTTCCACGATAAGGTTTCCCGTTTCCAGTTCATAGTTATTTTGTATCGCTTCGGGGCTTATCAGCGCGGTGCAGGGAATTTCCCCAACGCCGTGGTCCGCGTGGGTGGTACCGAAAACCGGAACCGGCCTGCGGGCCTGGGCCCAGGCGACGGCATAAACGGAGTGGGTGTGGGTAACGCCGCCCAGACCGGGGAAATCCCGGTATAAAACCCGGTGGGTGTTGGCATCCGATGAGGGCCGGTATACGCCGTCTACCACGGTTCCGTCCAGATCAACAATCACCATACTTTCGGGCGTTAAAACATCATAACTTATCCCCGATGGTTTGATGGCGAAAATTCCTTTACCCGGATCAAAGGCGGAAACATTACCCCAGGTATAGATCGCCAGATTCCGCCGGGGAATTTCCCGGTTGGCTTCAAAAGCTTCTTCCCG
>JAISAN010000120.1 GCA_031266635.1 Treponema sp.
CAACGGTCAGGAAGGGGGTTTTCGTGGAAGGCCGGACCCTTACTATCCCCTCCTTTGTCATGGCGAAGTACGAAACCACCCAGGCTCTCTGGTTCGCCGTACAGGACGAGGCCCTTGAAAAGGGCTATCAATTTCAAAATAAAAAAAATAACGCCCCCGCGGAGGACAATAAAAACAAGCCCGTTACCGGCATAAGCTGGCGGGACGCCATAGTCTGGTGTAACGCCTACAGCGAAATGGCAGGGCTGGAACCGGTGTACTACTACCCGGCGGGTTCCGGCAATGTATTAAAAGACTCCCGAAACGCCGCGGCCTGTGACGGCGCGGCGATGGACAAAACCAAAAGCGGGTTCCGCCTTCCCACCGAGGCGGAGCGGGAGTTCGCCGCCCGGGGCGGAAACCCCAGCCTTGAAGACTGGATGTATATGTACGCGGGAAGCAATAATGCGGATGAAGTTGCCTGGCACCACGGCAATTCAGCCTATCAAACCAAAGCGGTGGGCAGCGCTAAAAAAGCGAACCGCCTCGGCATTTTCGGCCTTTCCGGTAATGTCCAGGAATGGGGATGGGACTGGATGAATTACGCGGCGGATATAACGGCGGCAACGCCGCTTGACGGAGCGGCCTACAGCGGAACCGCTCCTTTGGTCAATCAAAAATCTTTTAACGGCGGCGGGGTGGGTTCCAATATCACCTATTCCTGCGTAACGCACCGCTGGGGATACACCCCGGATTATAAAGATAGTTACGTCGGCTTCCGGGTGGTCAGAAAGCCATGAATGGAAAATTCCGGCTCTTAAAAAAGGCGGGGCTCCTGCTTTGGTCTCCCCTTCTTTTGGCTGCCGCGGCCCTGCTTTTTTCCCGCTGTGAACTCTACGGTCAAGTAGGCAGGGACGATACCAATATAGAAGGCGCCCTGCCGCACCTGCTTCAGGGGGAATGGGCGTACATTCCGCCCGGTTCGGCTCTTGCCTCCGAAGTTTATACCATCACCGGGGAAACCATAAGCTATGGGTATGCCGGCGGAGATAATATGGGGACCGACTTTACGGGAAAGATCCGGTTTGTGTCCAATTACAGCTCCGGTTCGGGGCTCATCATTATCGAGTATACGGTAAAGCCGAGTTATGCCGCATACAACGGCAAAAATTTTTTCGCCCTTTACTACCGGAACCTCCATGCCGGTTGGGTACAGCTTGCCAATAGCACTATCCTTCCCCCTCCCGCGGTAACATCCCCGGATGTTGATTCCCTGGACGAGGCAAAGGAAAAATTCACCCGGCTGACAATGGGTAATTATGTAAGCTGGACCGATGTGCAGCCCCAAACCAGGATCAGGTGATGGCTAAGCTTTCCCGGGTCCTGCTGATTTCCCTGGCCCTGTCCTGTTCCTTTTTCCCCCTCAGCGCCCAGGATGCCGTAAACGGCGAAGATGATCCGCTCCTTATGGAAGGGGATGAAATCGTCGTAGTGGGAACTATCGAAACTACCCAGCAGATGGCGGTTGTTTCCCGGGAAGAAATCGAAAAGGCCCGCGCCCCGGATATTCCCGCCCTGCTGGAACAAACCCTGGGGCTGGGAATTACCCGCTACGGCCCCTACGGAAATATGGCGGATGTAAATATCCGGGGCTTTGATACGGAGCGGGTGGCGGTTCTTGTGGACGGCGTTCCGGTCAATTCCACCCGTTCCGGGGAATTTGATTTTAACAGTGTTGACATTAATTCAATAGAACGGATTGAGCTTATCTACGGCGGTTCCGATACCAAATACAATGTGTCGGGCGCCCTGGGCGGGGTGATCAACATTGTTACCGTACAGAAGCAGCGGCCAGGCTGGGCTTTCAGCGGCGGCGTGTCCAACAGCTCCGCCCTGCCGGGCCGCTACAACGAACAATACGGCGGCGTTGGAAATCCAAAATGGCAGGATCTGGCGGATACCCAAAATGTACATTTTTCCGGCGTGTACGGGGCGGAAAATTATTCGTTCAGGGCGAATCTTTTCGGCAACCGGGCGGGGAACCATTTTCTTTATCAGGATGATTACGGTTATGCCCGGCGCAAGGAAGGAAACGAGGTCTGGGACGCCGGGGCTTCCGCTTCGTTTCTGCGGGATTTTTCCAACCTTTCCAAACTGATTGTAAGCGGCGCTCTCTATTACGGGGACAAGAATATTCCCGCGTCGGCGTATACGGCGGAATACGCAAAACAGCGTGATTTTTCCGCCCGGCAGACCATCATGCTGGATATGCCCAGGGCCTTTCACGATGATTTTTCCACCGAGCTTTCCCTCGCGTATAAGGGGGCCATCCTGCGGTATGATCCCGGCCGGGACGCTTCCCGCCATAACGAAAATGATCTGACCCTGATAAACCGCTGGAGCTGGTATCCGGCGCCGGAATTCACCCTCCGTTTCGGCGGGGATTACCGCTTTATTTACCTGGACTCCAGCAACGACGGCCTCCAGGACGGACACCGGGGCGGCTTGTACCTGGGCGCCGAATACACGCCGGTAAAAAAGATTCTCCTCATCGCCTCCGTGAAAGGCGCAAGCGATGGCGGGAGTTTTATCCCGGTTCCGAAGATCGGTTTTGCCTGGACGATAAACGACAGCTTCACCTTAAAAAACAACTATTTCAGAAGTTTCAAATTCCCCGATTTTGACGACCTCTATTGGATTCAGCCGGGGTTTATGGGAAACCCTGATCTCAAGAACGAAGACGGCTGGGGAGCGGATCTTTCCGTGAACTTCCGGCGTCAAGATCTGCTGAGCCTCAACACTTCCCTTTATGGGGAGTGGACGAAAGATTCCATTCACTGGAACAATGTCTCCGGTTCCTGGAAGCCGGAGAACATCAGCCGCGGCGTTTTCCTGGGCTGGGAAAACCGGCTGGATCTAAGCCTTCCCTTTGCGTCGGGCTTTCTGGGGAAGCCGGTTTTTTCCCTTTCCTGGCAGTTTCAGTTAAGCCGGCTTCTGGATGACACCGCCGGTTTCGCCGGTAACAGGCGGATTCCCTATATGCCCCGCCACACGCTGGGCTTTTCCCTGAATCTTCCCTGGAACGCCGAATCCCGGCGGGAAGGTTCCCTCCTTCTTTCGGGTCATTATGAAAGTTCCCGTTTTGCCGATACGGGGAACCTCATCAAGCTGGACCCTTTTTTTCTTCTTCATATAACGGTGAACCAGCGGATCGGCAAAAACATCACCGCCTTTGGGAGCCTCCGCAACATCCTCAACACCCGGTATGTTTCCTTTGCCGACTACCCCATGCCGGGCTTGACCTTCACCCTGGGGCTGCGGATGAATTTTGAAGCGCCCTCTACGGAAAAATAACAGGAGTATAATATGATGATAAAAAAAATTCGCGCATTGCGGGTTCCCTATCTATTTCCGGTACTGATACTGGCCTTTGGCGGCTGCGGTCAAACAGGCCGGGACGGCGGCGGACGGGCCCTTGTTGACCGTACCGGCAGCCAGATAAGCGTTCCGGCAAAACTGGAACGGATTGTCTCTACCGCCCCCTCAAATACGGAAATCATCGCCGCCCTGGGGTTCGCGGACAAACTTATTGCCCTGGACCCTTATTCCGCCGGGGTGGAAGGGATTACCGGAAACCCGGTTCTCATCGACTTCGCCTATCCCGACGGGGAGCTTATTCTGGGCCTGGAGCCGGATATTGTTTTTGCCGCCGGACACAACCGGACGGTTTCCGGCGCCGATCCCTTTAAGCTGCTCCGGGAAACGGGAATCTCCGTGGCCTACATACCCACCAGCGTCAGTATAGACGATATTTACCGGGACATCCGGTTTATCGCGGAGGTCCTGGGGGTTCCTGAAAAGGGGGAACAGATGGTCAAAGACATGGAGGAACAGATCGGGGCAATAACAAAGGCCGGGGCCGCCATAAGGGAAAAACAATCGGTTTATTTTGAAATATCATCTTTCCCCACCATGGTATCCTTTGGACAGGGCGTCTATCTTGATGAGATGATACATATCATCGGGGCGCTAAATATTTTTGCCGGTGAAAAAAGCTGGTTCTCCCCTGCGGCGGAGGTAATCATCGAACGGAACCCCGATGTTATTCTTACCCTGGCGGATCCGGCGGATGGCCGGGAGGCTGATCTTCCGGGGGAAATGTCAGGCAGGCCCGGCTTTGGAGCTATTAACGCGGTAAGACACCGCAGGGTATACTCAATCGACGCCAACGCGGCATCCCGCCCTTCCCACCATATTGTTTCAGCCCTGAAACAAATGGCCGCGGCGGTATACCCGGATATATTTCCGGCGTTTTAGATGTATGTTTAACCGAGGAAAAATAGCCCTGGGGGCCGGTATCTCTTTACTCATCCTCTGCGCCGGAACATCCCTGGGGAGTTCTCTCATCAGCCCCGGCGATACCCTGGGGGTTATCCTGTTTAAACTGTTCAGGCTGCCCCTCCGGGCCGGGATGGATTCAAAAACCGTTCCCATTGTGTGGGAGCTGCGTTTCCCCCGGGCCTTACTGGCCTTTATGGCGGGGGGCGCTCTGTCGCTCAGCGGGGCGGTGTTCCAGTCGGTTCTGAAAAACCAGCTTGCCTCTCCCTATATACTCGGCGTTTCATCCGGTGCTTCCCTGGGGGCGGCCCTGATTATACTTACCGGTTTTACGCTCCCCCTTCTGGGCGGTTTCACCCTCCCCGCGGCGGGATTTCTCGCGGGTCTTTTGACCATTTTTTTGGTCATACATTTCTCGTCCCGGCTGGACGGCAATTTTTCCAACAACACCATCATTCTTTTCGGCATGGTTTTTTCCCTCTTTATTAACGCGCTGCTTACCACTTTAACCGCCCTCTACCGGGAAGAACTGCGGAACCTCCTCTACTGGCAGATGGGCAGTTTTGCCCTCAAGGGCTGGTCGTACACGGGCCTGATGCTCCCCTTTCTGCTCCTCGGTTCCGCGGCCCTTTTTCGCTACACCCGGGAAATGGATATCCTCACTTTTGGGGAAGCGGAAGCCCTGTCCCTGGGGGTGGATGCCCGGCAAGTACGGAAAAAACTGCTGGCCGCTTCGGCGGTGCTTACCGGCGGGGCGGTGGCTTTAAGCGGCGCCATAGGTTTTGTGGATCTTATCGCCCCCCATCTTGCCCGGAGGATAGTTGGGTCCAGTCATAAATACGTCCTTCCCATGTCGTTTATTCTGGGCGGCGCCCTCCTCACCCTGAGCGACCTTATCGCCCGGACTGTGGTATCCCCTTCGGAGCTTCCCGTGGGAGCCGTTACCGCCATTTTTGGGGCGCCTTTTTTCGCCTGGGTATATTTTAAAAAGCGGTAAGCCATGCTGGAAATACAGAATCTTTTTAGCGGATACCACGGCCATGATGTGATACATGACATTAGCTTCCGGGTAAACCGGGGCGAAATCCTTACGCTTGTGGGCCCCAACGGGTGCGGAAAAACGACTCTTTTAAAATCCATTGCCCGGATCATCCCCTGCCGGGGGGACATAAGACTGGAGGGCCGGGACGCCGCCTCTTTTTCAAGAAAAAATCTCGCGCAAAAGATCGCCCTGATGGGGCAAATATCGCAAATCTATTTTCCCTATACTGTCTACGATACCGTGGCCCTGGGGAGATACGCCCATTCACGGGGTTTCCTTAAAAGCCTCTCAACGGAAGACCGGGACTTCATCGCGGATATTATCCGCCGCCTGGGCCTGTATGATGAAAAAGACCGGATGATAGACGAGCTTTCAGGCGGCCAGCTTCAGCGGGTATTTCTGGCCCGGACCCTGGCGCAAAATCCGAATATTATTCTGCTGGACGAACCAACCAATCATCTTGACCTGAAACATCAGGTGGAGCTGCTGCGATACCTCCAAAGCTGGGTCAGGGAAAACAACAAAACCCTTATCAGCGTACTCCACGACCTGAATCTGGCCTTTCAATTCAGCGACACCGCGGCGCTTATGGACAAGGGCAGGCTGAAAGCCCTGGGCAGGCCGGAAGCCGTTCTGGACGGTGAAACCCTCCGGGAAATTTACGGCATGGATGTCCGGGAATTTATGCTGGAATCCCTGGAGAACTGGCGGCAAACAACGCTCTAAAGCGCCGGGCGTGCGCTGCATTTTTTGGTTTACAGCCCCTGTTGGGGCTGCAAATATTGCGCCTCTCCAATCGTAGTTGCGGGGCCGTGGCCGGGGTATACGCGGATGTCCTTGTCCATAGCAAACAGGCGTTTCAGGCTTTCCATGATTTTGGCGGCGTCCCCGCCGGGAAGGTCCGTGCGGCCGTAGTCGCCCCG
>JAISAN010000125.1 GCA_031266635.1 Treponema sp.
GTCTTCGGGCTTGATTTTGTAGGCGTCCCGGATGTTCATTCCCTTGATGGTTTCGGAAAGGACGCTGGTGGAGGCGATGGCGCTGGCGCAGCCGTAGGTCTTCCACCGGACATCGGTGATAACGTCGTCCCTGATTTGCAGGAGCATCAGCATCTGATCCCCGCATCTGATATTCCCCGTCTGCCCCCGGCCGTCGGCGGGGAAAGCGGATTCGTCCTCCAGCAGGACGTTCCGGGGATTGGTAAAATGGTCCTTCACAATATCTGAATATAACCAGTCGGACATTGGGCACTCCTCTTGTTCACCGGCCCTTCCGGGACCGGCGGCGCGGCGCGGGGCCGGCGTCTATGAGGCCAGGGTTGACATGGCCCTGAGCCTGGCGATGATGGGGGGAACCGTTTCGATGATATAGTCAATGTCTTCGACGGTGATTCCCCACCCCAAACTAAACCGTATGGAACCGTGGGCCAGTTCCGGCCCCACTCCCAGCGCCATGATCACATGGGAGGGCTCCAGGCTTCCCGAGGCGCAGGCGGAGCCGGTGGAGGCTTCGATTCCCATAATATCCATACCCAGGAGGATCGATTCTCCCTCCGCGCCGGGGAAAGAAACATTCAAGGTATTGGGCAGCGTATCAACGGGATGGCCGTTGATTTTGATGTGGGGAATTGCCGCTTCAAGGCCCTCCCGAAGGCGGAGGCGGAGGGCAGAAATTTCCCGGCCGTATGTTTCCACCTCCCCCGCCGCGATGGCCGCGGCTGTGCCGAAGCCGAGGATACCGATGTTGTTGTAGGTCCCCGCCCGGTAGCCGTCTTCCTGGTGGCCTCCGTGGATCAGGGGAAACAGCGGCGATCCGCGGCGAAAATACAGGGCGCCGATACCCTTGGGGCCGTAAATCTTGTGGGCCGACATGGTCAGGTAATCGACCCCCAGTTCATCCACGTTGACCGGTACCTTCCCCACCGCCTGGACCGCGTCGGTGTGCATAAAAGCCCCCGCGTCTTTGACCAGGCGGCTGATTTCCCCCATGTCCTGGATGGTACCGATTTCATTGTTCGCCATCATCACCGATACAAAGAGGGTTTTTTCGCTTAACGCCGCCCTGAGGTCCTCAAGGCGGATTTTTCCGTACCCATCCACCGGGAGAAACGTTACTTTGAAACCCAGGGATTTAAGGTAAGAGGCGGAATTAAGTACGCAGGGATGCTCAATGGCGGTGGTGATGATTTCATTCCGCCCGCCGGCAAGGGGCCTGCCGGAAGGGTCCGACGCAAGGCGCCGCATGGTCTGGAACACCGTATTGTTGGATTCCGAACCCCCGGACGTGAAGATAAGGGCCTCCGGGGGGGCTCCCAGCAGCTTCCCTACCGCCGATCTGGCCGCTTCTACCCGGCCGTGGGCAAGCCTTCCGGCGGCGTGCATACTGGAGGCGTTTCCGTAGATCTCCAAATCCGCTATCATGGCGGCCTTAACTTCCGGTCTCAGGGGAGTGGTCGCGTTGTAATCTATATAAACCCGCCGTTCTGTCATACCCAGCTCCGTTTTCTCATATTATTTACAAAATCACTCATCTTTTTCAATAGACCTATTCAGAAAGAATTATTCAGAAACTCCAGTTTACTATCGTTTTTTGCCTCCATAAATCCTATTTATTCGCTATGTATACTATACTACTTTTATGTCTACAAGAGAAGCTTATAGTCCCTTTTTCGAACAAGAAAAACTCTAGCATTTAAGCCCAGAACAGGATATACTAATCGCCCATGGTTTTTAAAGACGGTACGCCCCCACCGGGGGAAGACAGAACAGGCGCGGCCCTGGAGGGAATGATGCTCTCCGCATCGGGCTGGCGGGGAGTTTTTGCCGCCGATGGCCGCGGGGAAAGCGGAACCGGGGAAATTTCCCCGGCCCGGCGGCTTTTTGTTGCCGCCGCCGCGGAAGTGTTCGCCGCCCGGCTGCGGGAAGGGGGAAATTCCCCCCGGGTTATTGTCGGGACCGACACCCGCCCTACAGGCAGGGCCGCTGCGGAAGCGGCGATTACCGCGCTTGCGGCCGGGGGCTGCGAGGTCTTGTATCCCGGCATAACGGCGGCCCCTGAAATTATGGCCTACGCCCGGAGCCTTTCGGCCCCCGGCACGGGTTTCATGTATATTTCCGCCAGCCACAACCCCATCGGCCACAACGGCCTGAAATTCGGCCTCACCGACGGCGGGGTTCTTCCCGGCCCGGAAACGGCAAAGCTTGCCGGGGCCCTCCGTTCCCTTTTGGCTTCCCCGGAGCGCGTTGCCCGGCTGGAAGCGCTGATACAGGGTGTTGACGCCGGGGCCCTCAGGCGGATATATGAGGCCGGGGGGGAGCATAAAAAGGCAGCCTATGCCGCGTATCGGGCCTTTACCCGCCGGGTTGTATTCGGCAGCGGCGGAGAGGGCGCCGGACGGGATGATCCGGCGGCGGCAATCCGGGCGGGCCTGGCGGAACGGCCCCTGGGAATCGTCTGCGATTTTAACGGCTCCGCCCGGACCCTTTCCATCGACGGGGAATTTTTTGCGTCCCTGGGGCTTTCCTTCCGGGCCATGAATGACCATCCCGGCGAAATACCGCACCGGATCATCCCCGAGGGGGAATCCCTGGAGCCCTGCCGCCGTTTTCTGGAGGAACAGCACGCGCAAGACCCCGCCTATATATTGGGGTACGTTCCCGACTGCGACGGAGACCGGGGAAATCTGGTTATCTGGGATGAAGCGGCGGGGGGCGCCCGGATTCTTGAGGCCCAGGAGGTGTTTGCCCTGGCCTGCGTGGCGGAACTGGCCCACCTGGTCTGGACCGGAGAACTTAACTACGACAACAAGGGAAACGCGCTGAACAAGGCGGCCCTGGCGGTGAACGATCCAACCTCCATGCGGATCGACCGGATAGCCAGGGCCTTTGACGTGTCGGTTTTCCGGGCCGAAGTGGGGGAAGCCAATGTGGTGGGCCTGGCCCGGAAGCTCCGGGAAAAGGGCTATACGGTGCGGATACTGGGTGAAGGCTCCAACGGGGGCAATATCACCCACCCCTCGGCGGTGCGGGATCCCATCAACACGGTTCTTTCCCTGGTGAAACTTCTGTCGATCCGCAGCCGGGAAGGCAGGCAGGGCTTTTTCGAGATCTGGTGCGATCTTTCGGAACAGGCGGAAACCTGGCGTCCGAATTTTTCGCTGGAGGATATTATCGCCAGCCTGCCCGCCTTTGTGAGCACCTCCACTTCCAGCCCCGAATCCCAGATTCAGGTACAAACCCCGGATCACGAGCGGCTGAAAAACCGGTATCAGGAACTGTTTCTCCGGGACTGGGAGGAACAGAAGGACCGGATCAAAAGCCGTTACGGCGTAAGCGGCTGGGAAGCGGCGGCGTATCAGGGTATGGAGGAGCGCCGGGGAATCAGCCGCTTCGGTGATGCCGGCCGGGGGGGGCTCAAAATCAATTTTCTGAACGGTTCCGGCATTCCCATCGCCTTTATGTGGATGCGGGGTTCCGCCACAGAGCCGGTGTTCAGGATCATGGCGGACGCCGAAGGTTCCGACAAGCGGATAGAACGGAATTTGATTGAATGGCAGCGGCGACTGGTCACCGAGGCTGACAGAGAATAGACTTGTTCAGAAGCTGAAGTTTCTGAACAAGTCTAATAGCGGAAACCGCGTTTCTTTCCGGTTACCGGAAAGCGCGAAGGAGTATATATGGGCATACGGGGAGAAGTTTTTTCCACCAGGGTGGCGCTGCAAAACAGAACCTATTTTTTTAACGTAAAAGAAAACCGCATGGGGGATCTGTACCTCAATATCGTCGAGAGTAAAAACCGGGAAACCGGCGGCTTTGAACGCCAGTCGGTGGTTCTCTTTGCCGATGACCTTCCCGAATTTCTCAAGGGATTTGACGAATCCCTGCGGGTCCTGGAAAAGGCGGTCCGGGAAAAACGGCGGGGCGGCGAAGCTTCCGGCCGGGAACGGGAACGCCGGGAAAACACCGCCGGCCGCAGGGATGAAGGCGCTCCCGACCGCCCCAAACGGCGGAGCGGCGGGGATGACCGGGAACCGGGGAGAAAATCCCCCCGGCTGGTGGTAAAGTCCCGGAAAAAACGGGAAGACTAGAACCGCTGCGCTTGGGTTTCCAGCGGTTCCCTAAAGGGCATTAGGGATAAAAAACTATATCGCTTGCCGGAATCCAGCCGGCGTTCAGCGGTGAGTCCGGGGCCTCAACCCAAATCCAGGGGCCGCTGAAAGAACGGGCCTGCACGGCCTGGCCTTCCCGGAATTTCCCTATCACCGTCCCGGCGGGATCAGGGATCCGGCGGGCCTCGGTTTCCCGGAGTACGCCGGGACGTTTTCCGCCTGGAATGCCGTCAATGAGCCCCCACGCGCTGAACCCTCCTATGGCCAAAAGAACCAGAAGCAATACCCGGTAGGCCGGAAAACCGGAAAACCGCCGCCCGGAGGATGATTTTTTTTCTCCCCTCCCGGCAGGGGAACGCCGGAAAAACCGGGGGAAAGCGCTGAACAAAATCAGCCCCAGAGAACCGAAAATACCTATCCGGAACAAAATCCGGGGACGCCAGGGCTCATCCCCGGCCGCGTCAAGGCCCAGGCCGGCTTCTATAGTCCGGCGGAGGGGCCGGAAAAGAGGACCGGCGGGATGACGGCGCTCGCAGGCCCGAAGTTCCGCCAGGGCGCGGACCCGGTCCCCCGCTTCCCAGGAGGCCCGGACGGGCACCAGGGCTTTCAGGCAGGTGGAACGAAAGAACCAGATCGAAGCGGAAGACAGATCAACATCCGGGAACGGAAACGCGGGGAAATCTTCCGGTAAAGACGCCCCACCGGGCGGAACCGGAGGAAGGGGATTTTTCGGACCCTCCCGGAAACCCGTCGAAGGGGAGACAGGTATCCGCAGGGGGGGTATTTCCAGGAGAAGAGCCCCGGAACGGATTGTCCTGGCGGGGAGATAAAATGCGGCTCCCGCCAGCGGAATAAGCCGCAACCGGAGCGCCAGCCCTGTTTCTTGGGGTTCGGAATTTAGCGTTTCCAGAATAAACCCCTCGGGCGCTTCGGGGGCAAATACGGCGGGATCCGGCATGGGGCGGCGGGGGTCCCAGCCGGAGAGCCGGAGACTGAATTCCAGGGATTCTCCCAGTCCAAGGCGGGGGGGAATATTTTCCCATACCAGCAGGGGATGGTACAGCGCCTCCACTTCCGCGGCTTCAATATCCAAAACCAGGGGGGAACTAAAACTTCTGCCCAGAGGGCAGATAACCTCAAAGGGGGCCAGGGTCAGCCTGCCGGAACCCCGGAGGGTAAAATGGTATTCCACCACGGTCCAGCGTTTTTCCCCGATCAGCCGGGGTTCCCGGCGGCTCAAGCCGGGAACCAGGACGGCGGGAAACGGCGGGGGCCGGACTTCTACCTCGCCGGGCCGGGGATGATCCACCAGTACGGTCAAAACCAAAAAACCGCCGGAACGGGGATGGTCCGGGGCGGTTTCAATAAACAGCCAGGGCGCGGGGGCGCTTTCAGCCCAAAGGGGAACCGGTAAGAAGAGCGGAAAAATTAGCGCCCCAAGCAGCAAAACGGCCGGCAGGAACGCCGGGGAAGCGTTTAATAATCCGGCCCCAAAGGACTTTCTTCTTCTATCCATTCCCGGCTTTTCCATTGGTTTTGCTCCTTTAGACGCAGGTATTCAAACAGGGCCGCCTCCGCTTCTCCGGGGGGGCCGTCCCCCTGTTTCCGCCCGGCGGCTTCTTTTTTCCGGGAAAGGGCGAGGATGCTCAACTCCAGGTTTCGTTTGGCCTCGATCCGGCTGCCGTCAATTTCCAGGGCCGTCCTGAAAGCCTTCACGGCAGCCTCATAATTCTCCTCCCCAAACAGTATCAGCCCCGTATTATAGAAAAGCCGGAACCGGAGTTCCCCCCCAGGGCTGGTTTCCAGATATTTTTCCGAGGCGGCGTACCGTTCCAGGGCGGCCCTTCCCTCATCCTGGGAGAAATAAACCGTTCCCAGGCCGTATTCCGCATAGGGAAGGGCCTCCTGATAATCCAGCGCCCGGAGATAGGAGGATACCGCGCTGGTATACAGCCCCTGGAGGTGAAAGAAATTCCCCTCCAGGATCAGGAGTTTTCCCCGGACCGGGGTGCAGGAACAGAGGAAAAGCAAAAGAACGCCGGAGAGGATTTTTTTCCGTCCTTCCATCATACATAATTTGGAGGCCCCGAAAGCCAGGATGGCGGCGATCACAAAAAGATGCCGCTGGGGTTTTGGTTCCCGCCGGTGGCCCTGGGATTTTGTTTCCGGCGTCAGCAATTTCAGGTAATCCCCCAGCAGGCCCCCCGCATTGTGATCGTTGCCGTCAATATAGATACCCCCGGTCCGTTCCGCGGCATAACGCAGGGTTTCCTCCTGCCGGCTGCTTAAAAGAGACGGCGAATCCCCGGAACCGGCGGCAGGGGGAACCGGGCTCCCCGCGTTACTGCCTATTCCCAGGGAGATGAGGATACTGTCATCTTCACGGCGCCGGTCCAGAGCGGCAGCAAGAGAACCCGAAAGGGCCTCGCCGTCGGAAATCAGAACCATGAGACGCCGGGTAGGAAAGGGAGTTTCAAAGGCGGAAGCGGCGGCATCGATCAAAGCTTCCAGATTGGTTCCCCTTCCGGTGAGGGAAAAACTTTCAAGCCCCGCAAGAAACGCCAGGATCGCTTCGGTATCACCGGTAAGGGGAACCGCCAGCAGCCCCCGGCCCTTGCCGATGGCGGCGGCGAAACGGCTCCCCGGAACGGCGGCAATGGCCTCCCCGGCAATTTGAAGGCCCCGCTCAAGCCGGGAAATTTCAGCCCCCCGGATCCCGCTCCTAAAAGCCGGAACATCCCTAATCTCCATGCTGCGGGAAATATCCAGGGCAAAAACCACATCAAGCCCCCGGCGGTATTCGGCGACGACACGGCTCCCCCAGCGGGGGCCCGCCAGCGCAATGACAAGACAGGCAAGAAAGAGCCAGAAAAAAAAGCCCGAACAATAATACCGCCAGGCCCCGCGGTTTTTAAGCGCCGCTGCGGAAAAGCGTTTTTTCAAAATCCGGAACCGGAACAGTTCTACAAGGATCAGGGGAATAAAAAGCGCAAAGGCGAATAAAAAACCGGGATTCTCAAAGCTAAGGGCCGTATTCATACCCAGGCCCCCAGAAAATATCTTTTTATAAACCGGACCATCACGAGGATCCCCGCGGCGGCCAGAAGCAGGGGAATATGGCAGGGGCTTCTCCGGGTAAAAAGACCGGACCTGCCCACGGTCATTTCCCCCTCGTTCAGCCGGGAAAAGGCCGCCGCCAGGGTATCCGCCGAAGGGGCCGCGACATAGGTTCCCCCCCCAATGCGGCTGAGGGTTTTAAGGTTTTCCGCGTCAAACCGGGACTCAAAGGTTCCGGTCCGCCGCATCCTGGTAAGGGGGTCCACATAATCTATGGGCACCTCCCCGGTAGACCCTACCCCGATAATCCAGAGGGATATGCCCCGTTCGGGAAGCATGGCGGCGGCGGTTTCGGGATGTATGGCCCCGGCGTTGTTTTCCCCATCGGTAACCAGAACCACCGCCCGGCGGGGAGCGGATGAATTTTCCAGGTGAAAAGCGGCCACCGCAAGGCCCATGCCCAGGGCCGTTCCGTCCCCCAGCTCCGCTATTTTCAGGTTTTCCAGCCGGGTGAAAAGCGCCCGCCGGTCCGCGGTGGGAGGCAGGAGCAGGGCGGCGTCGTTTCCTACCGCCACCAGGCCAATAGCGTCCGAGGGGCGGCTTTCCGCAAATTCCCGGAGCAGGTTCCGGGCGGCGGTAAAACGGCTCAGCCCGTCCATATCGAGCCCCGCCATACTGGGACTGGTATCAAGGGCAAAAATAATATCCGCCCCCCGGTTCAGCCAGAGGGTTTCGCTGATCCGCAATTCCGGCCCCGCCGCCCCGGCAAAAAGCAGCAGCAGGCCCCCGTATTCCAGCAGACGGAGGAACCGGATAAAAATATCCGCGTTTACCGGCGGCTTAAAGGGGATTCCCCCCGGCGGCCCCAGAGGCAGGGACAGGGTAAAGGGGTTTTTCAAAATTTTAAGGAGCAGGGCGGAAAGGGGAAGGACAATCAGGGCCGCCCCAAAGAGCAGGGGCCGCTCAAACCCAAAGCTCATGGTTTTCCCCCGGATTCAGGAACGGCGCTGCCCGGTACGCCGGCGCGCAGAGCTTCCACAAACAATTTCAGGTCTTCAAGAATACCCAGAAAATGATCCGCCGATATTTCCGCACCGCTAAAACGGAGATCGTCACAGCGGCGGAAGAAGGGCCCCAGAAAATCGCCCGCCAGAGGAGACCCTTCCGGCAGACCCGCCAGGGGACGGAGACCGGACAATTCCCCCGCGGTCATGGCCCGGCAATTTTTTCCAGTAAAGAGGGTCAAAAATGTCCTGAATTCCCCGGCAAGAAAACTTACGCGCTTTTCCATGCCGGGGGCCTTAAGAGCCCCCCGGAACAGCTCTTTTCTCAGACGCCGTTCCATCCCCGCCAGAGAAAGTACAAGCCGCCGCCGCCGCCATTTTTTCAGCCACCGTTCCGCGCTGCGGGGGCCCCGAAAAAGGGCCCAGAAAAATATCAGCAGGATCAGGATGATCCCCGTTACCGCGCCGGAAATCAAAAAACCGGTGCCGGGAATCGCCAAAGGCAGGGCGGGCCCGGAAAGAACCGCGGCGTTTTCACCGGAGCCAAGAATGGAGGCAATCTCAAACCGAAGCCCGGTAAAGGCGATTCCGCCGATTTCAAGGGGCGGCAGTTCCAGAGGCCCCGGAGCATAGGCGGTAAATTCAATTATCAACCGGCCGCCGTCCCCCCGGCGTTCCAGCTCAATCCGGTGGATCCGCAGATCCGGCAGGGCGGGGAGTTCCCCGGAAAACAGGGACGCCCCTTCCGGCAACTGTTCCAGGGGAACCGCCAGGACGGCCCGGTCTCCCACATACACAATTTGGGGTATCAGGTAGGAGTTCACGGCCGGCCCCCCCGGAGGGAATGGGCCCGGTTCCGGCGAAAGCCGGTCTGATGGGCGGAGGCGCCAAAAAACCGGAAAAGAACCTGGGGGACATCATCGGCGGTGGATAATTCCAGACCGGCGGCCCCCGCCCGGCGGCAGAGGTTTTCCCAGAGCAGGGCCCGTTCTTCATGCCACCGGCGCCAGGCGGAACGGAACGACGGAAAGCCGGTGGGGGCATGAAAACGGACTCCCGTTTCGGGGTCTTCCATGGGGACAAGCCCCAGATTGGGCAGCTCCCCATCGAGAATGTCCCGAATCCGCAGGGCGATCACATCATGACGCCGGGCCAGATCCCCCAGCGGCTGTTCCCAGGCGCGGCAGAAAAAATCCGAAACCAGCACCACCAGGCTCCGCCGTTTGAGGAGCCGCCCGGCGCCCGCCAGGGCCGCCCCCAGATGACTTCCCCGGACGTTTCCCCCCCGCGCCTGTCCCTGAAACCGCAGCGCGCCGCTGATAATCGCCATAGTATGCCGCCGCCCCTTTCGGGGAGGGAAAACCCGGCTTATGTCCTGGTCAAAAAAAAGAGCCCCCAGGCGCTGGCCCGTTTGTTCCGCGGAAAAAGCGATGAGGGCGGCGGCAAGCAGGCCCTGTTCATAGGGGCTGGGCAGGGCAGCCGCCCGCTCAGGCTCAAATTCACGGCCAAAACCCCCGGCAAACATAGAGGCGGAGGTATCCAGCACAATCAGCAACGTCAGTTCCCGTTCCTCCCGGTAGAGCTTCACAAAAGGAGCGCCGAAACGGGCGCTGGCGTTCCAGTCTATGGAGCGGATATCATCGCCCCGCTCATAATGACGGACCTCGTCAAATTCGATTCCCCGGCCCTTAAAAACCGAACGGAAATCTCCCGCCAGGAGGTCATCCGCCAGGGAAGAGGCGATCAGGGGAAGGGCGGTTATTTTCCGCAGCAGCTCATGCCGGTCCACGGGCCTGCCCTTTAGGGTACGGGGACAAAGGCCAGGATCCGGGATATGACCGCGTCCGAATCAAGGCCGTCCGCCTCCGCTTCATAGGATAGAACGATGCGATGCCGCAGCACCGGAAGGGCCGCGGCCTTAATATCCTCGGGGCTGACAAAGGCCCTGCCGTCAATGGCGGCGCGGATCCGGGAACAGCGGTACAGGGCAAGGGACGCCCGGGGGGAAGCGCCAAAGGAAATATACCGGTGCAGGCCGTCCCCGGAACCGGGGCTCCGGCCCTGCCCCGGACGCCAGGCCGCCGCGGGCCGGGTGGCGGACACAAAGGACACGATATATTGCACCAGCCGTTCATCGATCCGTACCGAATCCGCGGCCCGCCGTAACAGGGTCAAAGCCTCTCCGTTCAAAACCGGCGCCAGGGCCGGGCCTTTTTTTTCGGCAGTCTCCGAAAAGGAGGAACAACGGCCCACAATATCCAGTTCTTCCTCCGGGGCCGGATAACTTACCAGGATTTTCAGGAGGAACCGGTCCAGCTCCGCCTCCGGCAGGGCGTAGGTTCCCTCATGCTCAATGGGATTTTCGGTGGCCAGCACAAAAAAAGGAACCGGCAGCGGATAGGTGGTCTCCCCGATGGTAACCTGTTTTTCCTCCATCGCTTCCAGCAGCGCGGACTGGACCTTGGCGGGGGCCCGGTTAATCTCGTCCGCCAGGATCAGATTGGCAAAAACCGGCCCCCGGCGGATCGAAAAGGTCCCGGTTCCCTGTTCCCAGACCAGCGTACCGATCAGGTCCGCGGGGAGAAGGTCCGGGGTAAACTGAATCCGCTTAAAATCGAGGCCCGTTATTTCCGCCAGGCTCTTGGCCGCCAGAGTTTTCGCCAGCCCCGGAACCCCTTCAAGGAGAATATGCCCGCCGGCAATCAGGGCCGTCAGCAGCCCATCCGTCATTTCCTTCTGGCCCACTACCCGTTTTGCCAGCTCGCTCCGGTAAGCTTGTACCAGTTCCACTCCCCTGGCCAGGGTTTCTTTTTGATCCATACCATTATTGTACAAACGCGGCGTACCATCCGCAAGCGCAAAAATTTGGTGCCTGACACCATTTTCGTCCATTGACTAAGCGCGGGCTTTTTACGAAAATGCTGAAAGTATGAATCCTTTGGCCGATGAACTCAATTCCGTTCTGGACGGAACCATAGCCGGGCGGCTTCTGTCGAACCTGGGACGCCGTTTTTATTTTCCCAAGGGCATTATCGCCCAGTCCACGGAGGCCAAAAAGTCCGCGTCCCGGGCCAATGGGACTATCGGCATGGCGTACAGCCGGGGGAACCCCCTGATCCTCTCCGCCATTGCCGACAATATGGCAACTTTGAAACCTGGGGAATCGGTGGCATACGCCCCCACGGCGGGGGTGGAAAAGGCCCGGCAGGTCTGGAAGGACCTGATGATCCGGAAAAACCCCTCCCTGAACCCGGCGCACATGTCCCTCCCCGTGGTAGTTCCCGGTCTTACCGCGGGGCTTTCCTACACGGCGGATATGTTTCTCAGCAAGGGGGGGACCATCCTTGCCAGCGATCCCTGCTGGGACAATTACAGCCTGATAGCCGAAATCCGCCGGGGGGCGGAACTGGTGGGGATTCCCTTTTTCGGAAACCCCGCCCTGCCCTCCTTTGGCGAAAGCGGCGGCGGTTTGGACCTGGGGGAAATAAACCGGGCCATCAGGAACGCCGCGAAAACCGGGACGGTGCGGATACTTTTCAACTTCCCCAATAACCCCTCGGGCTATTCCCCTACCATTGCCGAAGAAGAAGCGCTGGTAAACATGATCCGGGAAACCGCGGAAGGCGGCGCCGACGTACTGGTGATCTGCGACGACGCTTATTTCGGCCTTTTTTACGAAGACTCTATCAGCAAGGAATCCCTTTTTGTCCGCTTCGCCGATCTCCACGAGCGGATTCTGGCGGTTAAGGTGGACGGCCCCATCAAGGAAGATTATGTCTGGGGCCTGCGGATGGGCTTCCTCACCTACGGTTCCCGGGGCCTGGGGGCCGGACACTATGAGGCCCTGGAGAAAAAACTGATGGGGGCGATCCGCTCCTCCGTTTCCTGCACCAACACCTCCGCCCAGTACCTGATGTTAAAAGCCATGGAAGACCCGCGAACCCCGGGTGAAAAAAAACAGTACGGAGAAATGCTGCGGGGGCGGTATAACGCGGTAAAAGCATTTATCCTGTCCCACCCGAACCATCCGGTTCTGAAACCCCTGCCCTTTAACTCAGGATATTTTATGAGTTTCCACTGTTCCGGGGTAGACGCCGAGACCCTGCGGCAGGAACTGCTGGTCAAACACGGAATCGGCACAATTTCCCTGGGCGGCTATTACCTCCGGGTGGCTTTTTCCGGCATTGACGAGGAACTTATCACCGGGGTCTACCAAACAATTTACGACACCGCGGCGCGGCTGGATGAGGACGAGTGAGGATACCGTCAAAAAGGGCCGCGTAACCGTCCCGAACCATAGAGGGGATATAAAGAAGGGAACCCTTTACAGTATCCTTAAGCAGGCCGGCCTGGAATGAGAGGAGATTGCCATGCGTAAACTTACTCTGTTTTGAATTCCAAATGCAAATGCCGCATTAAATCTTTTATTGTTTGTAATTCAAGGTCCGCTATAAATTCTCCAAAATCTTTACTGTTGTTTCGTTCTAAAATATTATAATAATCCATTCTTTTCAATAGTGGTATGGAAACCGGGAATAATTTGTCCTGGTATAAAAATGTATTCATCACAAGTCTTGATATTCTGCCATTTCCATCGGTAAATGGATGTATTTTTACCAATTGCCTGTGCGCTTCAGCGGCAAACATAGCCGGATGTAAGGCATCCCGTTCTTTTTTTATCCATTTTATGTATTCTTTCATTTTGACCGGAACATCTTCTGCTCTTGGTAATATTTTATTACTCCCGCTGATTATTACTTCAATATTCCGATATTCTCCCGGTTTTATAAAATCCGGTATATTTTTACTAAACAACTGATGGCAATACAAAATATCATTTTCCGCCAGGTCTCTTTTCTTTATTAATGAAAACATATAGTCATATGCCTTGCCATGCCCTTCTACTTCATAAAATTCCCTTAAAGGATGTCCTCCGACGGTGATGCCGTCTTCAAGGACAACTTTTGTCTCTTCCAGTGTATACGTATTACCTTCAATGGCGTTAGAAGAATAGGTTGTTTCTATTTTGAAAAATTGATTAATTTGCGGTAAATAAACACCTTCAAAAGGCCTTATTTTGTTTATAACCTTCATCCTTTCGTCAATTTCTTCCAATACTTTCATGAGTATATTATCCTTCGTTTTTTTATTTTACAATATTTGATTATTTAATACAAGATCCGAATATATACAAAAAATTTCGGCCCAAATTGCACATAACGTTCCGGCTGTAGCGAAAGGATGCTGCTTACGCAGCAATCAGAAAGCTTATGCGGCATTAAGGGGTTTGGGGCGGGTAGTAGGGCAATGCGAAGCATTGACCCCCACCACAAATGTGGCGGGGGTTTTGCGTGGGAATGAGTAAAGCGAATGACCTAGCAAAACCGCAGCCCGATCCGCTGCTGGCATGGTAAGGCCTGCAGGACAAAAAAGCGTAAACAGTCCTGTCATGCGCCGTAATTTTACTTCTTTACATTTTCCAAAATATAGTGAATTTCCAAAACAGCTTTGTTAAGTGCATGAGCAGCAAATTCATATTGGTGTTCATCTATACTTTGGCCCTCAATTATGCTTTTTTTAACACGAATAGTTGCTATTGGTTTATCCCCGCCGGTATATATGCTAAACAGCATATTTTTCTTTAGTGAATGAACCTCCTCGCCTGAAGGGCGAGGTATCTTGTAAGCGTTGCATTGTTCACGAGGTTCGTTCTGCAAGGAAATTATTAACTGTGAGGTCTACTACCATTTTTCTGTTGGCGTTACCAATTCTAACCGCCCTAAAGGGCGGGGTATTAGACCCCACGGCGAATAAATTGTAAAAGCCGGACCGCGCATAACGTGACTGTTTACGCTTCGCCGTCTAGGGCGGCTCCGAGGTTGCGGTCGGCCAGGTCATTCGCTTCGTTTCATCGCGGTTGCTACATTATTCGCTTCATCTTCAATTTACTTTAAAATGGCGCCCGGCGCGAAATTTGGATTTGTCCGGAGCCTAAAGGTTCCGGGCAAATCCGTTATTGTCCTAAGACTGAGGTTCCCTAATATTCAGGGCGTCCCTTGCGGGATTTTTTCATCAGTTTCCGCTGGATGCTCTTTTTTTTCCTGTTCAGGATTGTGGAGGGTTTCTCGTAATATTCCCGTTTTTTAAATTCCCGGATAATGCCTTCTTTTTCTACCATCCGCTTAAACCGTTTGATAGCTTTTTCCAGCATCTCGTTATCATCAACGATAATATGGGCCAAAAATACTCACCTCCTTTCCGCAGGGGTCAAAATTTGAACGTTGAGCCGCTTTCATAAAATCACCGTGATTTTTAGAAAGCGATGTCATTTATTAGATTTGTTCGGAAACTTCAGTTTCTGAACAAATCCGCTTAAAAAACGCAAAATGCCATGCATTTTGCAAGACTTGTGAGACAACCAACAACGAACCGAAGGTTCGAGTTGTCTTACAAGTCAATTCTAGCCAAAATCGTTTTTTTGTCAAGCAGGGGCCGGGCAATGAAAGCGTCGGGATCGGTGTTCTCCCCGGACACCCGGATTTCCCAGTGGAGGTGGGGACCGGTGGCAAGGCCGGTGGCTCCGGATCTACCCAGTATGGTTCCGGCGTCTACCCTGGCCCCCTCGACGGCGGCAATGGTATCCAGATGGTAATAGAGTGAATAGACCCCCGGCAGATGTTCAAGAACAACCGAATTTCCTGTTACGATCCGGTATCTGGCGAGAACCACTTTTCCCGGCCCGCAGGCGCCAACCGGAGTTCCCGTGGGGACTCCAAAGTCCACCCCCGCGTGGATGGCGCTGTCCTGCGCGCCATTGGCATACTGGAAGGTCCGGCGGTTGCCGAAAAGACTGGTCCGCCGGGTAGAAGCCACCGGAGGCACAAAGGCGCCGGAACAGTATATTTCCGTTCCGGTCCGGGAGAGTATGGCCCAGAGCTGTTCCGCCTCGGCGGTCTTTTGGGGGTCCGGCAGGCTTCGGATATTCGTCAATGTTTGATTCAGCTTTATCGTCTCCACGGCAAATTCCCGCTCACCGATGGTAAGGGTTATTTCATTAAGCGGGCCCGGTATGCCCTCCAGCCGTATCACTGCGGGCCCGGCCCGGGCCGTGGCGGGGACGGTTATCACCGCGGCCCACAAAATAAGCTCCGTGTTAAATACGGGGCCGGTATAGACGGCGGTTTTTATGTCACCGGCCGCCATTTCGTCATCCGTACCGGCGGGTGGCAGCGGGAAAAAAGCAGACCGGGACAGACGCCGCCCCCGGGCATTGAGGAGTTCCGCCGCCTTGAGACCCTTCGCGCCGGGACCCGCCGCAAACGCCAGGGTAACCGGTTCCCCCGGCCGGGGGTTTTCCGGGATCAGGGCAAAACGCCCCTGCCGGTCCAGGTAATATGTCTCCGCGGAACAAGCGCTCTCCTGCGGTTCGGCGCGATATTCTAAGTCCCGCGTTAGTTCAAACGGAAGCTCCGGCGCGGCCTCTTCTTTCGTTCCCGCGCAGCCGGGACCAAACAGCAGCAAAACCAAAAGCAGCGCCGGCCATTTCCCCATCCCGCTCATCTATTCTCCGATATTTTTTTCATACGTCAAACCCCCTGGGCGCCGCTTCTCCTCAAATCCGTTACAATGATCTGCGGCGTTTCGGTTCCCTGGTAATAGTTTCGGGAAAGTTCAAACACCAGATCCACCGTATCCCCCAGGGAAAATTCCCGATCCAGCTTGTCCGCCGCCTGCCAGTACAGCGCGGGCCATTTGTATTTTCCCGTATCCAGTACCAGCTTAACGTGCCGGATTTCGGTTTTTCCCAGCAGGCTGACTTCTTGAATTTTGATTTTTTTCGCCAAAAAAACAAGGGGAGGATTTTCCTTGCCGTAGGGTTCAAACCGGTCTACGACATTAAAAATATCGGGGCTGAGATAATCCGGGGGAAGCTCCGCGTCTACCGGAATGGTTTCCTCCTCCCCGGCAAGCTCTATGCTCAGGGCGGCGGTTTTCAGGCGTTCGGAAAAAATCTCCCAGTTTGCTTTTTCCATACTGAACCCCGCGGCGTACTGATGACCCCCGGAATCAATAAAAAGGTCCGCGTGTTGTTCCAACAGGGAAGAAACATTATAGCCTCCCGCGGAGCGGAGGGAACCGGTGAGGACCGTCTCGCCAAAGGATACCACCATAGCGGGAACTTTGAACCGTTTGCTCAGCCGCTGGGCGATAAGCCCCGCCACCCCCCGGTCTATATCTTCTCCATAAACCAGGGCAAATTTTTCATGGTACAGGGGGAGATTGTCGTAAGCCCTGGGTTCCACGGCGGCCCAGGTTTTTTCTTCCAGCTTTTTTCGCTCGTTGTTCATGCCGATCAATTCTTCCGCCATGCGGTTCCGTTTTTGGGGGTCCTTTTCAAAAAACAAAAGCGCCGCCTTTTCCGCGTTTCCCATCCGCCGGGCCGCGTTTATCACCGGACAGAGCTTCCATGAAATATCCCTGGCGTCAAAACGGCGGCCCGCAAGTCCCAGGCAAAACAGAAGCTCCGAAAGGCCGGCCCGGGGTTTTGCCCGGAGGGACGCGATACCGCTTTTGATGATGATCCGGTTTTCATCTTTCAGCGGCATAATGTCCTGAATGGTTCCCAGGGCGGCAAGCTGGAGTTCCGGGCCTTCGGGGATAAAAAGTTTTTCCCGCTTTTGCATAAAGGAACAAAAAAGATTAACAAACACGTCCAGCTCGGTTAGTTCCTTTTCCGAATATTTGGCGATCCGGGAAAGCTCCTTGATGCGGAGCAGGCTTTTCCCGGCGGTTTGGGGGATTTCTTTGCCGATTTCCGGGGCAATATCCAGCATCCCCACTTCCACCCCGCCGCCGAACAGTTTAGCCAGGGTCTTTTTCTGCAAGGCCCCGTCCCAGACGAGAATTTGCTGGCCCTCAAGAAAGGCGGGGAGCCGGGTATCGGTAATGCTGACCATACCGGGGACCACTGTTTCAAAAAGGGTATCAATCACCGTGAGATTCCGCAGTTTGGCGATCTCGATAACCCATGCGTCGTTCACCGGCTGGGTATTGAGGAGGCAGAGGGGCTGGCCGTAGAGATCGCTTTCCAGGGCAAAACGCAGGGCCATCACCAGTTTGAAAGCCACCCCGCAGCCGGAAAGGTCCCGGAAGGGATAGGCTGAATCCTTGAGTTTCGGGTTTACAATGGCAAGGGCTTCGGGCAGTTCTTCCCGGGGCTCATGGTGATCCGTAACGATCACATCCACCGACAGCTGCCGGGCCCGCCTGATTTCGTTGAGGCAGGAGATTCCACAATCCACAGTGATGATCAGGGTACCATAGGCCGCGGCGAATTCTTCCACCGCCTGAACGGACAGGCCGTAGGCTTCATCACCATTGGGAATCCGCCAGCTTACTTCCAGCCCCAGAGATTCAAGGTAACTGGTGAGGAGGGCCGTACCGGTAATGCCGTCTACATCCCCGTCACCGAAGACCAGAATTTTTTCCCCCTCCTCTTTTGCGGCGATGATCCGGTCCACCGCGTCTTCCATGCCGGGAAGCCCGAAGGGGTTGCGAAGGTACCGGGGATCATCCTCCAAAAAAAACTGTATGTCTTCCCCCCGGATGACGCCCCGGCGGGCCAGGATGGAGGCGGAGAGGAGATCGCAGCCGTATTTTGCCGCGATATTTTTTACCAGTTCCGGCGCTATGTCTTTTTTGTCCCATTTTATCATTTAGAACATATTCCTTTTTTCCGGCGGGACAGGACGCCCGCTTTTTCATCATACAGGAGCGGCGCTAAAAAGACCAGCGCCGCGAGGCGCAAAACAGGCAGCAAACAAGTCTAATCTATTTCAAACAGATAAACCGCCGCGAATGACGTATGGGGAGCCCTTCAAAAATTCCCGCGGCGGTAAAAACATCGGCAAGACCTTCCGGCACCACTTCATCGCTGACATCGGCGGAGAGTGCCAGGCGGCCGGGTCCGGCGTGTTTGGTCCCCAGGTGGAAGATGTAATTTACCGCGTCGGAGACCACGGCGCCGGTCTTGCCGGGAGCCCGGAATACGGTTTTCCCGTAATGCAGGGCGAAAATAAAATCGACCGGTATGGAAAGGCCAAGTTTTTCAATACCGATAAGGCGGCAGCCCGCAAGCATCCTGAGACTTGCCTCCACCGCGGCTTTTCCATAAACGGCCCGGGGGGGAATCAAAAAAAGACTGCTGGATTCGGTCTCCATCCAGAGCAGGGCCTGACTGTCCTGAAGGTTCTGCTGCAATATATCACGCAGCCGGTTTTTGATAACGTCGAACGCCGCTTCCCCCATCCGGGTGCGGAGGCTTGCCTGTTCCGATAGGGAAACAAAAAGGAAAAAAAACGGCGCGGTAGTTCCGGCGCGGATGGATTTCCAGCCTTCAAATTTTCCGCCGGGGAGTTTCCGGCCCGCGTCTTTTTTTGCCGTGGAAACGCCGGCGGCATTTACGGCAGGCGTCCCGGAACCGGCGTTTCGCCACAACAGGACGGCGGCGAGGCGTTTTTTATCCAGGCCTTTTTTGATAAGCCCCGGACCGATATAATCCGAAGCGCCCTCAAAGAAAAAGGCCGCCGGGTCCGGGGCTTCGCCCTTTGGATCGATGATCCCCCAGGGGGAAGCGGCGCAGGCTTTTTTCAGTTTGTTTATGGCTTTTTTCAGATCCCCCTGGGGGAGACCGGAAATATCAAGGCAGGAAAGATCCTCCGCTTCGGGACGGTGTTTCAAAAGGGCGGCGATGGGGAGAAGACGCAGGGCGGCGGCGTTTTTCTCCGGCGGTTTAAGGGGACTGGTTTTTTTGGATGAGAAAACAAAAATGTTCATGATTCCGCCAGTCCCGGTTTGTAGAGACGGAACTTGCCGCCGGGGCCGTCTTTTTCCGGGCCAAAAAAATTTACCGTGTTTTGATCCATCATAATAAAAGCGGTATAGGAAATCCCCATAGAATTAGCCGCCGCCAGCGTTTCCAGGGCAAGGGTCTGTTTGACCGTATCGTTTTTCATCCGTTCCGTTTCATCGTTGGAATACCGGACCGGCCCGATATGGACGGCAATTCTGAGGGAGATAGGGCTGTTCAGGGGATTTTTGAGCTTGTTATAAAAAAACAATTCGTGAAGAATATCCATGCCGCAATAGACCGCGGATTTTTCCATGGGGCCGAATAAAAACGCCGCCAGCGCGCCGTCTCCTTCCCAGTTCCAGAGGCGGCCAAGCCGGCTGGTTACCGCGCGGTTCACAATACTCCTGAGATCGGCGTAGGCTTTTTCAATGTTATGGCGGAGGTTTTGCCTAACCAGCACAGAACTCCCCGCCATATCAAGCCGCAGGAGGGTCATCTTCCGTTCATCCCCCGCTTTCAGACGGCCCCAGTTCGGGCTTATCCGTTCCCGTTGATTTTCAAAAAACTGACCCAAAACCGGATCGTAGCTGTAGCCGTCATGAATGAGGCCGGCAACCACATCGTTCAGGCCCTTGAGGGCGTAACGCCGGCCCATATAACCCCCGGCGTCGATCCGGATCAGGGCTTCCACAAAATCTATAAAACAGCCGTACTGAATCATATCCGATACAATACGCTGGGCCGCGTTCTGGTTTGATATGGGCATCCCTTCGGAAAGGCCGGTATGCCGGTAGATATTATATTCAGGATAGACGATCCGGGCAAAGCGGATCATCATATTTACCGGGAGGGATTGGGACAGGCATTTCCGGCAGAACCGGGAGGCGAAATTTTCAGTCCCCATGCTGTTCTCCGGCGGTATAGGGTTCGGCCTTCCCCTCCGAGGCCACCGGGGTCCGGCTGAGGGTATCCGCGCCGGTTCCCTGACATTCGAATTTTTCCAGCGCCTGCCGTACTTTTTCCGGGTCGCCGCCCCGCGCTTCAATGATGGAGCGGACCTTGTCGTAACCCAGCCGGGGAACCCAGGCGGCGGCAAAGGCGAGCGAATTTTCCAGAAGGGCGGCGCAGCGTTCCCCGTTGGCCCTGAGGGGTTCGATACATTTTTCCCGGAAAATGGGGAGCGCCCGGCAGAGGAGGGAGAGGCTTTCCATCAGGGCGTCGGCGATGAGGGGGGAAAAGGCGTTGAGTTCAAACTCGCCCCTGGAGGCCGCCATGCACAGCGCGTAATCATTGGCCATGACTTTTATGGAAACCTGAACGGCCATTTCGGGGATCACCGGGTTTACCTTGCCGGGCATGATGGTGCTGCCCGCCTGCATGGGGGCCAGGACAATTTCCCCCAGGCCGCCCCGGGGGCCCGAATTCATAAGCCTGAGGTCTCCGGCGATTTTGGCGAGGTTCACCGCCAGGGCTTTGAGGAGGCCGGAAACTTCCACAAACACGTCGTTATTCTGGGTAACGTCCATGGGGTACTCCGCGGCGGCAAGACCCATGCCGGTAAGCTCCCGCAGTTCCTCGATTACGGCGTAGCGGTATTTCCGGGCCGCCGGGTCCGTATCCGGGAGTCCCACCGCCGCGCCGCCGATGTTTACCTGCCGCAGCCGTTCTTCCGCCTTGTAAAGCCGCCAGCGGTCTCTGGCTATGGCCTGGGCATAGGCGGCGAATTCGTTCCCCAGCGTTACGGGCGTCGCGTCCATCAATTCGGTGCGGCCCAGTTTCGGGATGTCCTCAAAGGCGGTTTCTTTTTTCTGCAAAGCCTCCTGGAGTTTGGCGCAGTGGCCGCTGAGTTCCCGCAAAAGACCGATGGCGGCGATCCGCAGGGCCGTGGGGTATACGTCATTGGTGGACTGACCCCGGTTCACATCGTCCAGGGGATGAATCACTTCGTAAGCGCCGGGCTTTTCCCCCAGAAGCCTGAGGGCCAGGTTGGCGATTACCTCGTTGACGTTCATGTGGGCCGAAGTCCCGGCCCCGCCCTGAAGGGCCCCGGTAATAAAGGCGTCATCAGCGGCTCCGGCCAGCACCTGATCGCAGGCCGCGGCGATGGCCTCAAAAACTCCTTCCCGGCCGCTTGCCGCCGGGGCCCCGGTTTTTTGCCAGCTCCGGGCCGCGGCTTTTTTGATCGTCGCCATGGCGTAGATCAGGGGGAGGGCGGTCTTTTTATAGCCCAGGGAAAAGTTGTTCCGGGCCCGCCCGCTCTGAATACCGTAGAGGCAGTCATCCGGCAGTTCCAGCTCCCCGAGGCCGTCCTTTTCAATCCGCATAGGGCGTTCTCATCCTTCGCGCTCATCTCCTTCGCCGTCTTCAATTTCCGCCAGCAAATGGGGGAACATGGCGATGCTCCGTTTCAGAATTCCCTGAATCCGGGCGATTAAAACGCCGTAGTTGGTCATGGGAATTCCCTGATCCGCCGCGCAGCCTTGCCGGTACTTCATCTCCCGCTCATTGAGCATACAGCCCCCGCAGTGAACCACCAGCTTGTAGGGAGAAAGGTCTTCCGGGAACTCCCCGCCGGAGCTGAAGGCAAACTCAAGCCGCCTGTGGGTGTAATTTTTGATCCACCGGGGGAGTTTAACCCGGCCGATGTCGTCGCATTGGCGGTGATGGGTACAGCCTTCGGAGATCAGCACCCGGCCGCCGTCCTCAAGGCGGTCAAGGGCAGCTACCCCCCGGACCGCCGGGGTGAGAAAACCCTTGTACCGGGCAAAGAGGATGGAGAAGGAGGTAAGGGGAATGTCCGGGGGGACATCGGCGGAAACCTTGGCGAAGACCTGGCTGTCGGTGATCACCAGGGCCGGTTTTTTCCCCAGATGTTCCAGGGTTTCCCGGAGTTCGAATTCCTTCACCACAATGGCCACCGCATCGGCCTCCAGAATATCCCGGATGGTCTGCTGCTGGGGAAGGATCAGCCGCCCCTTGGGGGCCGCCTTGTCGATGGGCGTTACCAGCACCACAAAATCCCCGCCCCGGATAAGGTCCGCGGCAATCCGCAGCTTGGGGTCTTCGCTCCGGGCCAAAAGGGCGATCCGCTCTTTCAGGGCTTCGACGTTTTCCCCGGTTTTCGCGCTCACTGCGATGGCGTTTTCCCCCGCCTTTGCTTCCGCCGAAACCGGCGCGGCGCTCCTTTCCGGGACCAGATCGCTTTTGTTATAGGCCACGATGAAGGGAATCTCCTTGGCCCGGAAAAGGCGGATCATCTCCTCCTCCGGCTGCTCCCTGCCGGTTTCCGCGTCCACCACCAGAATCGCCGCATCGGTCTTGTTCAGCACCTGCCTGGCCCGGCGGACCCGCAGTTCCCCCAGTTCCCCCGTATCGTCAATCCCCGGCGTATCAATAATCACCACCGGCCCCAGGGGAAGAAGTTCCATGGCCTTGTAGACCGGATCGGTGGTGGTTCCCTTGACTTCCGAAACAATGGCGATTTCCTGGCCCGTCAGGGCATTGAGGAGGCTCGATTTCCCCGCGTTCCGCCGGCCAAAAAAGCCGATATGGGTCCGGTTGGCCAGGGGCGTTTCATTCAGTCCCATAGGGAAAGTATGCCCCGGAACCGGAACCCCGTAAAGACCCAAAAACGTGGCCGCCCTACCGGGCTTCCCGGAAAATCCGCATAAAATCCGCGGTATTTAAGAGTCTCGCCCCCAGCTTCGCTTTATAATCCAGGGGCATCCCCAGATCCCAGAAGGCAAAATCATGAGCCTTTAACCAGCGGGAGAGCAGGATCATCTGAACAGTCCCGGCGGAACTTTCCTCATAATAACCTGAATAGCTGGTATACACCCGGCCGCTGATAACGCCGAATTCCCCGGCCCGGAGTTTCCCCTCCCGGTAAAGACCAAAAGAAAAGGGCCGCGTCCGGGGATCATGGCGGGCCCTGACGGCCCGGATCAAATTGACCAGGGGTTCGGTCAGCCAGCCGTCACCGTGGACGGCGATACATTTGTCGATGATGAGGTCAAAATCCGCGTCCGCCCGCAGCACATACCGGGGCAGGAACCGTTTAATCGATCTGCTTTGATGGAGGTCCTCGAAAAAAAGAACCGACCGCAGTACATGGTGTTTGGGTACCAGGGCGGTAATAACAGAAGTATCCATGCCAACAGGGCCGGACATGAGGAGGAAGCCTTCGGCCATAAGGCCCAGGGCAAAGGCGGGATCAAATTCCAGGGCCAGACATTCTTCCTTTTCGTATCCTGTTTCCAGGATATGGTCGATGATCCGGCGGGGATTATCCTGGGGAGTAATAAAAATATGCCCCGATGGAGTATAGGTAATTTCTGATATATCCATTTCCCGCTCCGTCTTTTATGGTCCGTGCCATGATAACACAGAGGATTACCGTATCACAACCTCGCCGCGCTCCTGCTTCACCGGAACAAGATCAGTTTATCTTGAACTTATTTACCTCCGCGATAAGTTCGTCAATATCGGTTTTGTTTTTTCCGGCGATCTCGTTCACCCGGTTAACCGCGATATTTATCTGATCAGCGCCGACAGCCATTTCGTTCATACCGCCGGTCAGCTCCAGGGTAATAATTTCCAGAGACTTGCTTGTTTCCATCGCTTCCCCGCTGCCGGCAAGCATTTTTTCGGAACCGTTCTTAACCTGGCCGCTTATTTCATTTAACTGGCTTACCGCTTCCAGAATCTGCCGGCTTCCGGTTCCCTGTTCTTCCATAGCCTGCCGGATATTTTCTTCCTGGCAGGAAACAGTCTGCACCCCTGAATCAATGGCTTCAAATTTATCCAGCACCTCGCCGGTGGACCGGGTGATTTTATCAATCGCGCCTTTGATCTTCTTGAGTACCACGCTGGTAGTTTTGGATTGTTCCCCGGCGGACTCGGCAAGTTTACGAATCTCCCCGGCTACCACCGCAAAACCTTTCCCCGCGTCTCCGGCATGGGCCGCCTCAATGGCGGCGTTCATGGACAGCAGGTTAGTCTGGCTGGCAATATTCTCCATAACCCCGTTAATCTCCAGAAGCCCTTCCGACTCATGGGCAATTTCCCTGATATCCTCGGCCACCGCCTCCAGGCCCGCCCGGCCGATGCCGGAAGCATCCGCCAGGTTCCGCACGTTATCGGCGTTATTGATCAGCGTTTGGGTAACCGACTGAATGTTGGCCAGCATCTCCTCAATGGCCGATGAGGATTGGGCAACGCTGTTTGTTTGCCGGTCTATCCCGGTATTCAGGGCGTCAATATGGGCGATAATCTTTTGTATAACGGCTCCCGATTCGCTCACCCCGTCGCTTTGCCGGGCCGTATGGTTTTCCATATTTTTTATATTGGCGGTTATCTCGTTAATCGCCGCCGCGGTCTCCTCCATATTGGAGGAAAGATCGGTCCCTATATCCAGCAGGGACGCGGCCTTCTCCTTTATGATCAGGATGAGGTCCCGGATCTTGTCCAGGGTAATATTAAAGGAAACGGTCATGGTTCCGATCTCATCTTTGCTTTTTATATCCAGCCTCGGGGTCAAATCCCCTTCGCCCACCTCCTGGAGAACTGTTACCATGCGGGCCAGGGGCCGGGAGATGGAACGGGCCATTATAAAAGCGCCGGCAACAACAAAAAGAACCATCACGACGCCGATAATGGCGCTGATGAGAAGCATCTGGTAAATGGGGGCCATTATGATCTGCCGGGGAATACCCACCATCAGAGACCAGGGGGTGGTTGATCTCCCCACGGTCAGGGGGACGCAAAAAAATTGCATCTCCCCCTTTTCGGGGATATGGTTGGAAAAGGTATATTCCTTACCCGCCCGGACGGCGGCCATCAGGGCGGGCAAATGAGCGCCCGCGGTATCCCGTTCCGTTTCCTCCATTTTTTTCCCGATCCGTTCCGGAATAAAATGGCCGCTTATCACACCCTCGTGGCTGAAAACCGCCGCCACGCTGCCCTCGTAGGGCTTTATCTCTTCTATCTGTTTCTGAATAATAGACGTGTCAATATCTATGGATACGTTTCCAATGACCTTGCCATCCTTTTTCACCGGGGCGGCCAGGGTGGTTATCAGCCGCTGCTGCCCGTCAATAACATACCAGTACGGTTCTATCAGGGTTTCGTTTCCCGTTTGTTTGGGGATAAGGTAATAATCTCCGGGACCGGGCGTTTCGTAATCCACCAGGGCTTCCAGGCTTACACCCCCATGAACACGGCCCCAGCTGGGGATAAACCGGCCCGTTTCATCGGAGCCCGGCGTATTTACATATAAGGCGTCCAGTCCGTCCAGCGCGTTCGGCTCCCAGCAGCTTGCGGCGGCGGCTATTCTCGCGTATGTTTCCGCCATAGTTCTGATCATCATGCTGAAAATTTCCCGCCGCCGGCCGGTTTCCAGTTCCTGGTAGCGTTCCATGATCCGGGAAATGACCCGCAGGGCGTCCATATACTGGTTAAGCCAGATTTCAATCTCCCCGGCGTTTTTCTCCGCCAGGTTGTTGATTTCCCTGGTGATGGTTCCCGATATTTCTCCTCTGGCAATGTGTAAAATGGTTCCCACCATAACACCGGCTCCGGCAAGGTTCAGGCTAATCATCACCAGCATTAATTTTCTACCAATTTTCATAAAAAACTCCAAAGATGTCAGACTGGATTGTGCCTCTAAATATACTTATTTTACCGGCGAAAGTGTAAAAAAAATGACG
>JAISAN010000150.1 GCA_031266635.1 Treponema sp.
CGTCATGGATCGGGTTTTTAAGCTTAACGCCAACCTCCTAAAATACCTCTTTGTTAAAATGGAAGGATAGGAGAGGCTGTTCCAAAACTTCAGTTTTTGGAACAGCAACCTTAGATTTATGAGGTTGTTTCATCAGACCTTTGGTCTGCACCAGCCGGGTTTTGGAACAACCGCAGGAGTTAATCATGGCAGATTTAAACCATGTGGTTCTGATTGGAAGATTGACCCGGGACGCGGAACTAAAACACACCGCCAACGGTCAAGCGGTCTGCAAGTTCTCCATTGCCGTAAACCGGCGCCGGAAAAACGGCGATCAGTGGGAAGACGAGCCAAGTTTTTTTGACATCGTCGTATGGGGCAGGCAGGGCGAATCCCTTAATCAATATCTGGTAAAGGGGAAAATGGTCGGTGTTGATGGTGAACTTCGTCAAGATCGCTGGCAGCAGGACGGCCAAAACCGGTCCAAGGTGGAAATTGTGGCAAACTATCTGCAGTTGCTGGGGGGCAGTTCCGGCGGCGGTTTTGGAGGCGCCGGAAATTCCGGCGGGCCGGCGGGACCGGGCGCTTCCGCGGAATACCAGGGTGGTGGAAACGGCGGCAGCTCCGCCGCTCCCCCGCCTGACGATGGTTTTGCCGACGATATTCCTTTTTAAATCGAAGCGGTTTCAGTCGGAAGCCAGTTTCGTCTAACCGGAGCTTCGCGCCAAGCGGGTTTTGAAACTGGTTCATTTTACAATACGGTTTTTACCGTGTTAAAAGCAGGAGATTAGTATGTCTGACGAAAAATATATGGAAAACGAGCGCCCGCCCCGGCAGGACCGGGGTATGGATGTCCAGATGGATGGCCGGGAAGGGGAGGACCGGACCGGCCGGGGCGGTAAAGGCAAGGTCTATTTCAAAAAAAAGGTCTGTAAATTCTGTGTTCAAAAGCTCAAGATAGACTACAAGGATGCGGATACCCTGCGCCGGTTTATCACCGAACGGGGAAAGATTCTTCCCCGGCGTATCACCGGTACCTGCGCCAAACACCAGCGCGCTCTGGCCCTGGCTATCAAGCGGGCCCGGATTATCGCGCTGCTTCCTTTTGTAGCCGACTGATACCGGCGGTTTATGGATTCCCCGGAACTTCCCCCTCCTGTTCCCGACGCCCTTACGCGGGGTAACAGTTATGCGGCCGCCCTGGTCTGCGCGTTTATCAGCGTTATTCTGATGCAGAGCGGGTTTTTGTCCTTTCTTTTTCTCATCCCCCTGGGGTATATTGCGGCGGCGTATAATATCCACGCTGCCCGGCGGGCCTTTGCCGGGGCTATAGGACTTAATATCCTTCTTTCCCTGGGCTTAAGCTTTTTCTTAAAAAGTTCCTTTTTCCTCCGGTTTTTGGATATTCTGTATTATACGGTAATGTCCCTGGCGTTTTTCTGGATTATGGCGCCCCCGGAACGGGGACTGCCCCTGTTGAGAATTCGTACCGCCTACCGGCTTATCGGGGGCGCGCTGGCGGGGTCGCTGGTATTTTTGTTTATCATGTATACCAGTTTGAATAATACGGGGTTTTCCGCCCTGGTCCGTTCTCAAACGGAGGCGCTTTCATCCCTTTATATTGCGTCTTCCGGGGCGGATGCGGCGCGGCGTTCTTTCCTTGAACAGCAGATAAATCCTGACCGGGTGCTGGAACTCCTGAAGCTGGGCGCCCTGCGGGGCGGCGCGGTGGCTTCCTGCCTGATTTTGTTTTTTTTCAGCCGCCAGGCCGCCCGGTCCCTTGCCCGGATAATCCGCCATGTCAGCCCTTCGGGACAGGCTTCGGGCGGCCTCCGGGGTTTTCATGTTCCTCCCCCTTCTATCTGGGTTTTGTCCCTTTCCCTCGCCGTTATTCTTGGTTCACGGATATTCGGAATAACGGTTTTGGAAACTGTCTCGTGGAATGTTTTGATCATCAGCGTTATGCTTTTCCTGGCCCAGGGCGGCGGTATTGCCCTGTATGTCCTGAGCCGCCGGGCCGTGCCCCCCATGATACGGCTTTTCCTGAATATACTGCTTATAGTACTGATTTTTAGTCCCGGCATTAATGCGCTTCTCCTGGGGGTTTTGGTACTCCTGGGGATTGCTGAAAATTGGGTGCCCTTTCGGGCGCCGAAACCGGACGGATCATCCTCTACTCCGGGGATATAGGACCGGAAATCCGTGGGGTTTCCGGTGCGGGAAAAATCTGCGGGTTTTTCTTTTATCCGTCGTAAATCTAAGGCTGCTGTCCCAAAAATTAAGGATTTGGAACAGCGTCAATTTAAATGAAAAAATCCGGAGGATTTTTTCAAAGGAGCTGGTATGAAGGTGATTTTAAACGTGGATCTGGCCCCCCTGGGTGAAGAAGGGGATGTAAAGGATGTGGCGAAGGGCTACGCGCGGAACTATCTCTTTCCCCGGGGCATTGCCCTTCCCTATACGGAAAGTACGATAAAACTGTTTGAGTCCCGGCGGGAAGAAATTGATGCCCGGAAGGAAAACAAGCGGAAAGACGCTATGGGACTGAAGGAAAAACTGGAAAACCTGGAACTCACGGTTACCATGCCCGCCGGGGTGAACGGCAGGCTTTACGGCGCCGTTACCAGTCAAACGGTGATGGATGAACTGGCGAAGCAGGGTTTCCAGATTGAACGAAAACGGATAGATCTGGCGGGAACCGGTTTTAAAAATGTGGGTAAATACCGGGCGGTGATTAAACTATACGAAAGCGCCACGGCGGAAATTACCATTAATGTCGAAGGACAGGCGGTAAAAACCGAAAGCGCGCCGGCGCCGGCGAAAAACCGGAACCGTT
>JAISAN010000151.1 GCA_031266635.1 Treponema sp.
GCCTGGGGCTTGGAATCCAGCGAATTCAGCATGGCCTGAAACCGTTCTTTTTCTATTAAATCAATCAGCCGGGCTTCGGTATACCGTTTGGCCTCTTCGGTAAAAGCGCCTACGGTAATGCAGATTCCCTTGCCGGCCTTCACGTCCTTGAGGTGGGAATGAAAATCCCGGACAATCAACTCCCCAATAGAGCCCGGGGCCCTGATAAACCTGAACATGATAATATCCGACCACTTGGGGGTGTCTACTTCCGCCAGGATGTCCGCCCATTCGTTTTTGTTTACCGATATATTGGTAATTTTTACCTTGGCCCGGGAGAAATACCCCATAACGATTTTACGGCAGAGGGCCACAAAATCCGCGGAAGGGGCCATAAGGAAAATTTGCAGATTTTTGTTGGCGTTTAATTCCTGGTACTTCCCGATGAGCAAAGACACGTCCCGGTAGGAGGAATTTTCAAGCTGGATCATTTTAAGGAGGGGCAGGGCCTTGCCTATCTCGTTTTGTTTGAGATAGGCCGTGGCCAGCCGGTATTGCAGGTCAACCAGCACCTCGGGCTTGATATTCTGGTGTTTCAGGCCGATTTCAAAATCCTGAATCGCCGCTTCATACTGCCGGGCGTCGGTATTGATGGTCCCCGAAAGGAGGCAGGCGCTGGGGCCCATGAGGGGGTCCGCCCGGAGGTGGGTAAAAATCCGCTGGGCCTGATCGGTCTGGTTTGCCTCGTAATAACATTCCGCCAGCGTATACAGGGATTCCTTGTCATCCGGGGCCAGGTCTATGGCTTTGCGGATAAAATTCATCGCCTCCTTGGGTTTTTTAAGCCGGAAAAAAGAATGCCCCAGGTAACGGAGAACCGCGGAACTGTCGGGGTCCTGAATCCGGGCCTGCTGGAGCAGTTGCGTGGCTTTTTCATAGTTTTTTTTCCCGAATTCCAGAACCCCCAGGTTAAAATTAACTTCATAATTATCCTGCCGGATGCTCCGGGCCGTCATAAAACCCCGGTAGGCCGCATCGCTCATGTTTAATTTCAGCGCCGAAAGGGCATAGCGAAGATTCACCTCAAATTCATCGATCCCCGGCGCCTGGTTCGTGGAGCAAAGTTCTATCAAAATTTCATAGTTTTTCAGGGCCTTATCCCAGGCGGATTCCCGGAAATAAACATCCCCCATAGTATACAGGGCTTCCGGGTCCCGGGGATTCTGGGCAAGCCGCTTGTCCGCCTCCTTGACGAGGGCGTCCCGGCTTTTTTCACGCCGGCCGCCAAGCAGTGCGCCGCTTCTGGACCGGCCATTTATCAGAACAAACAAGGCGACAACGAGCACCAGACCAAGCACCGCGGCCAACATAAAACCCACACTACTCATATCCTGATTATCGGTTTCCCGTTAATGATTTTCAATTTATTTTGTTTTTTTGCCGATATTTGACGTGTAAGATAACTCTATTAGGCATTGACAAAGGGAGCTACCCCGTCTAAATTCTAAAAAAGGCAATTAAAGGAGCAGGACTAATGGCATCAACTATTGGCATTAAAATCGCTAATGGGGAATTTTATTCCATTATTGAAGAGAATTCTACCGTTAAAAAACGGCTTGTTCTCACCACCGTCCACGATAAACAACGAAGCGTACAAATCGATCTTTATAAGAGTTTTACCAAAACTATGGCCGACGCCCTGTATATCGGCAGCCTGGTGGTGGAGAATATCAAACCAAAACCCAAAGGGGAACCATCAATCGAGCTGGTCATTGCTTCCACCCACGATGGGGACATTACCGCCAAGGCCATTGATTTGGATACCACTTCCAAGGGTGAACATCATATTCTGAATGTATCTCTAAAATCCCTGGATGAAGATAACCGGGAATTGGAGATCCCCGACTTTGAACTGGAACAACAGGAAAGTCCCCCCACGGGCCTGTATGAACGGGCCGCGGCGGTTGAAAAAGGCCGGAAACCTAAAAAAGTCCCCGTCCTGGCGCTTGTCCTTGCCGGTCTTATCACTATTCTGCTGATTCTGGTCCTGTGGTTCTTTATTTTCAGAAACCTGGGGGTTTTCCCCATAACGCTGCCCTTTGAAAGGGCCAGGCCCGGAAAGGTTTCCACCGCCCCGGCAAGCCCCCCGGCGGCCCAGAGTCCCGCGGCCCAGCCCCCGGCAAGTCAGCCGGTTCAGCCCGCGGCAAACCAGCCCGATAGACCGGCGCAGACCCCTCCGGCTTCGCCCCCGGCGACTCAGCCCGCTCAGCCCGCGGCAAGCCGGCCCGCTTCGGTTCAGCCGCCGGTGATTCAGGCGCCCCCGGTCCAGACCGGGTCCCGGCAGACGGCGGGCCGTGTACGGCCTCCCGCGCCGGTATCTTCCTACAATGTGCCCGCCACCATTCCCCGGGAGGGCGCCCCCTACCGGATCCGCTGGGGCGATACTCTTTGGGATATTTCGGAGGCTTTTTATCGCAATCCCTGGCTGTATCCCCGGATCGCCCGGTTTAACAATATCCGCAACCCGGATCTTATTATTTCGGGAACTACGATCCGTATTCCACCCAGGAACTAAAATCTCCAGGGGAATTCTTGTTCTTTTTTTCAGTTTCCTCAGCCTGAGTTCCTGCGGCGTTGATTCGGCGCTGCGGCTCAACGGGGCGGAGGCTGCGGAGCGGTTCAAAGGGGGCTCCGGCGGGGCCCCGGAGGCCGGAAAGGCGGAACTGGAAAAACTCGCGAAAATCTACCCTTCGGCCCCTTTTTACGCGGCCCTGGCCCTTGAAGCCGCGGCTTCTCCCGAAATGGCCCGGTTCCTTTTTGAAATCAGCCTGAAAAGTCCCAATTCTCTGGTACGGGAAGCGGCGGCCCGGCGGCTTTTGGATTTACTGTTCCGGGGAGAAACCCTGTCCCTTCCGCTCCGGACCCGCCTGCAAAAAGAAATCCCGGAACTCTGGGATAAAACAATCGGCCTGGCTGCCGGGCCGGAGTCCCGGGAACCGGCGCTTTCCCTGTTTTTTGATCCTGAAAACGGCCTTTCCGGTGAGGCCCTTTCCTATATGATGGAGGAATTCCGCCGCCAAAACCCCGGTCTTATTTTTCCCGCTGAAGAAGCGGCCATAAACGGTCGTATCGCGGTCTCCCGTTCCTCTTTTGCCGAGGGGCTTCAGTTTTTCCGTATTGTTCTGGAAGAAGACCGGGGGCTTTTCTTTCGATACCCGGAACTGTTGAACGATCTGGGCAGATGTTTTCAATACGCCCCGGCCGGAAACGAGGGGATCGACCTTTTTCTGGACTGGGACAAGGAACTGGCCGGAGACCAGGCGGAAAGTCCGGCCCCGGCGGCCGGACTTTCCGGGGAAATCCGTTTCCGGCTGCTTTTTTTCGCGGGCCGCATCGCCCGCCAGCGGGGGAGCCGGGGGGCGGAATTATTTATCCGGGCCCTTCCGTTTGCCCCGGATTCCCTCCAGGAGGATGCCTGTATCTGGTATATCCTCGACGCGGCCCTGCAGGCCAGCCCCGAAAAGGCCGCCGCCCTTACCGCCGTCTGGATGCCCCGCTGGAATGACGGAGCCTATTTTTCCGATTTGCTGGACCGGCTCGCCCAGTATCTTACGGTAAACCGGAGCTGGGGGGATCTGGTTCTCCTTCTGGAGGAGATGCAAGGCCGGAACGGGTCCCCCGGTTCTTCCCTGGCCCAATACGCCTGTATTATTGGTATGGCGGTTTCCGGGGGCCTCTATGTTCCTCCCGGCGGGGAAGGAACCGGGGGGGAGTCCTTTTTCCGGCTGGCCTATGAAACCGGCGGGGCTTCGCCCTATTACCGGGCCCTGAGCGCTTCTTTCCTGGAGAAATCTCCGGGGCTTTTTCCCGGAAATATTCCCGCCCGTCCGGCCAGGGAAAAACCGGGCGCTCAGAACCGGGAGCTTATGGAATTTCTCGGCGGTTTTTTTGAATACGGCGCCGCTTCCTTTGCCCTGCCGGCCATTCTGGCCCGGAAAGACGATCTTTCCGCCGGAGAACTCCGCTCCCTGGCGGCGGCCCTGGAAAAGGCGGGCCGCTGCGCCGAGGCCATCCGTTTGGTTTCTTTTTTGATGGAACAGCCGGGTTATGAACTGAACCGGGCCGATTTGGAGCTTTTTTACCCCCGCCCCTTTCAAAAAATAATTGAGGAAAACGCCCAGGAGGCGGGACTCAGGCGGGAACTTCTGTTCGCCCTGGTCCGCACCGAAAGCGCCTTTCAGCCGGAAATTGTCTCCCGGGCCGGGGCTTTGGGGCTGGCCCAGCTTATGCCCGCCACCGCGGCGGACATGGCGGGGCGGATCAAAAACCGGGGAGGGCCGGATTATACCGGAAACGGCGGGCCGGACCTCCGGAACCCGGCGGTGAATATCCACATTGGGGCGGTGTATCTCCGCTATCTGTCGGACCGGCTGGAAAATCCCTTCCTGGCGATCCTCGCGTATAACGGCGGCATGAACCGGGTCCGGCGCTGGCGGAACGGGGAACAGGGGCTCCCGGCGGAGCTTTTTCTGGAAACCATCCCCTATTCAGAGACCCGGGAATACGGCCGGAGGGTTCTGGCCGCCGCCCTGATATACGGATACCTGTATTATGATTTGAAGATAGGCCCATTTTTTTCCGATATGTTAAAGTGAAAGGTGCCTGGCACTAGTGGTGCCTGGCACCAAAGGGGTATTTCTGAAAGATTTTTTTTCCCGGCCCGAAGCCAAATTCCGCGCCGCAGCCATTGGGGGAGCCGCTTTTTTGGGGCTTGCCGCCCTGTTCCTGGGTTTTACCCTGGCGGGATCGCTTTTCGGCCTTTCCGGGCTTTCCTCCCCTTTGGGAGACTTGTTTGCCCGTTCCTACGGAATTCTGGCCTTCCTCATCCCGGCACACCTGGGTTATGCCGCCTTCATATTGGCGGACCCTCACTGGCGGCCCGGCCGGATATTCATGCTCAGCGTCAGTCTTTTCCCCTTTTTGACCCTGGCGGTGGGTTTTGCTTTTATCAGGGATTTTGAGATTAGAGCCCGGCAGTTTGCGGTGCTGGATTTTTCAGGGAAAACAGGGTTCAGCTTTATTATTGTCCTTTTTACCGTTCTGGAAATACTGATCCTTTGGGTTATCAAAAATCTGCTTTTTTCCGGCCCCCAGGAAAGCGGCGGCCTTTTCCGCTGCGACCGGTCCCGGCGGAAAGGCTTTTTGCTTCCCGCCCCCCGGCCCAAACTCACGGAAGTTTACGCCGAAGCCGCCGCCGGAAAAACCGGCCAGGACCGGAACGGCGAGCTCCCCTCGGCAGACCGGCAGGCCGTTGATCCCTCCGCCCCGCCGGCGTTCCGGCTGCCCGAATTAAAGCCCCTGAACAGTTCCGCGGCGTTCAGGGACCTGAACCGGGAGGACGCCGAAATCGTGGAGGAAGATGCCGAAATTCCGGAAGACTTTGACGACGCGGATACTATTGAAGACCTTGAAGATATTGATGAAAACGGCGAAATTTCAGGAACCGGTGACCGGCCCGGCCGCGTCGGAGGGGTCGCCGTGGATGTGGAACAGGCGCTCAGTGAGGCCGCCGCCGCGGGAGCGGCCCACAGGCCCCCGCCCCGGCATACCGGCCGCCTTTCCACCGGGGCTTACCGGGTCCCCGTGGAGATTCTCAACCAGTACCCCGACGGCGAATACTGGATCATCGATCAAGCCACCCGGGACGCGGCCTTAACCCTGAAAGAAACCCTGGAGGAATTCAAAATCCAGGCCGAGGTAACGGGGATCCGCAAGGGACCGGTGATCACCATGTTCGAGATCCTCCCCGCACCGGGGGTTAAGCTCTCCCGGATCGTGAACCTCCAGGACAACATCGCCCTGCGCCTGGCCGCTTCTTCCGTGCGGATGCTGGCCCCCATTCCGGGGAAACACGCCGTGGGGATCGAGGTGCCCAACGCGAAACGGAACATCGTCTCTTTCCGGGAAATTATCGAAGGGGAACTCCAGCGGGAAGGAAAGAAGCCGGAGGTTCCCGTGATTCTGGGGAAGGACATCACCGGTGAAGCGGTTACCGTGGATCTGGTCCAGATGCCCCACCTCCTCATCGCCGGGGCCACGGGGTCGGGAAAATCGGTCTGCGTCAACGCCATGATCCTTTCGATCCTCTACCAGCGGCAGCCCTCGGAGTGCCGGCTTATCCTCATCGATCCTAAAATCGTGGAACTGAAACTCTACAACGATATTCCCCACCTCCTCACCCCGGTGATCACCGAGCCGAAGCGGGCGTTCCAGGCCCTCCAGTACTGCATCTACGAAATGGAGCGGCGTTACGCCTGTCTGGACTCCATGGGAGTCCGGGACATCCGCAGTTACAACAAGCGGGTCAAGGAACGGCGCATGGCCGCGGAACACATCCCCTACATCGTGGTGGTGATCGACGAATTCGCCGACCTGATGGCCACCACCGGAAAGGAACTGGAATCCACCGTGGCCCGCCTGGCCGCCATGAGCCGGGCCGTCGGCATCCACCTGGTGCTGGCCACCCAGCGCCCCTCCATCGACGTTATCACCGGCCTTATCAAAGCCAACATCCCCAGCCGGATCGCCTTTATGGTGGCCAGCAAGATGGACAGCCGGATCATCATCGACATGGTGGGGGCGGAAAAACTTCTGGGCAAGGGCGA
>JAISAN010000178.1 GCA_031266635.1 Treponema sp.
CGCGGCGCCCGCCGCTCCGCCGCCGCCTAGACCCGCGGCCGCCGCTCCGGCCCCTGCCGCGGCCCAATCATACAATATCGGCGACACTGGCCCCGCCGGGGGATTGATATTTTATGACAAGGGGAATAATACCGACGGCTGGCGGTATCTGGAAGCGGCGCCCACCTCTACGGAATGGAAAGGCATCCAATGGGGACCGGAAGGCGAAATAAAAGGGACGATCATGGATATGGGGGCCGGAAAAAAGAACACCCAGATAATTACGAACCATGCGGTCGTGAGCGGGGGGAACTTCCGGGCGGCGTGGCTCTGCGATTCCCTGGAATACGGCGGATATGACGACTGGTTTTTGCCGAGCAAAGCGGAGTTGAACCTGATATATTTGAATCTGAGGGAACGGGGGCTGGGAGGTTTTACTAATGAATGGTACTGGTCCTCATCCGAGAGCGGCGGCGGTAACTCGTGGACACAGCACTTCAACAATGGAAACCAAAGTGACGCCTACTACTATGACGGCAGGAAGGACAGGGGTCATAATGTCCGGGCCATCCGGCAGTTTTAACGGGGAGAAATGGGGTTTAGCATGAAAAAAATTTGGGGTTTTGTATTATTGGCCTGGCTGGCAGCGGTAGCGGGGGCTCAAACCCAGGGCAGGGGCGGGGCTCCCGGCGGAAGCTCGGCCGGGGATGCCAGGGGCGCCCTTTCCGAAATGGACCGGGCCTTTGAAAATCCCGATGAAGAATTAACCCCGGAGGATGAATATTATCTGGGCAGGGCTGTGGCGGCCCAGATACTCAAAAATTATACCCTCGACAGCAGAAATTCCGCGATGATTTCCTATCTGGATAAAATCTGTCAGGCTATCGCCATCAATTCATCCCGGCCGTCGATGTTCAACGGGTACCATGTGGGAATTCTGAACACCCGCGAGATTAACGCCTTTGCCACGCCGGGGGGGCATATTTTTATTACCAGGGGTTTGCTGGAGTGCGCCGATTCTGAAGACGCGCTGGCGGCGGTGATTGCCCATGAACTGGCCCATATCCAGCTTCGCCACGCCGCCCTTATTATTGAGGATCAACAACTGGCAAGTGAGCTTTCCCAGGTTTCCGGCCGGGCCGCCACTATGGCCGCGAGGAACGCCAATCCCCAGCAGCGGGCGGCCCTTTTTAACCGGAGCATCAGCGCTATGGTTACGACCCTCTTTAAAAACGGCTTTGCCCAGGACCAGGAATTTGACGCCGATATTACGGCGGTTAAGCTCCTCCGGGACGCCGGTTATGATCCTGCCGCCATGCTTGGAATGTTGCAGCTTCTTGCGGCGGCACAGCCCAAAACTGCCGGGGGATTTAATACTACCCATCCTTCACCGGCGGCTCGGATAGCCAATGTGCAAAAAGTTTCCCTGGCCGGCAGGGCCAATACCCGCTCCGCCAGAAACGCCCGTTTTGCCGCTTTTCAGAAACTTTTAAAGGCGGCGCCGTAGCAAAGGAAAATCTGTCATAAGGAAAGTCTTGACAGAACAAACGGGGAACAGGTATGTTGGATCTGTTCCCATAACAGGGTGGAATCTCAGGGTGAATCAGCGGTGTCCCAAAGGGGCAGCCCGCCCTCTCTAAAGAACTACGGGTAAGAAACTCCGGGAACGGGGGTTTTGAGAGTTTATTTTCTGTTTTTATAAGAAAGAGGCAAAAAGAGGCGGTTTTAAAATATCGGATTTTGAAACCGGCTTTAATTTTAATTTTACTATAGGAGGACAAGCGATGAAAAAGGTTCTGTTGTTAGTTGTATGTTTAGCGGCGTTTTTTATGTTATCAGCCTGCGCCACTTCCGGGGTCGCCCGCGTTTCCGCGGATACCCAGGTCGATTTAAGCGGACGCTGGAATGACACCGATATCAGGACGGTCTGTGATACCCTTATCACGGACGCCCTTGCGTCGCCCCGGATAGACGGCTACATCAAGGATTTTTCCGGCAGCCACGGCGGCGAACTTCCAACGGTTATTGTCGGGAGGTTCAGAAACACCAGCAGCGAGCATATTGATACTACCATTATTTCCGGCATTATGCGGACCGCCATTATCAACAGCGGCAAGCTGGAATTTGTTGAGGGCGGCGATACCCGGGAGGAACTCCGGGCGGAGCGGCAGGATCAGCAGGGGAATGCCAGTGAGGAAAGCGCCGCGATGCTGGCCAATGAAACCGGCGCCAATTTTATGCTTACCGGCGAGGTAAGTTCCACCGTCGATAAGGCCGGTAATACCACGGTTCGTTCCTATTTCGTAAAAGCCACCATGACGAATGTTGAGACCAACAGGATTTTATGGGAAGGTTCCAACAACGAAATCAAAAAGGTTATTACCCAGGCCAAAACCCGGCTGTAGTTGGTTTTCCCCTTCCCGTTTTCGGAATTATTCCGGGCGGAAAGGGGGAGTTCTTGTTTCGGGAGGTCTGGTACCCCGGAACCCGCCGGGCGGGAAAGGTTTGCGGTCAAAAGGCCTGCCCGGCGGGATCTTTTATTGCCCAAAGGAGGCGGCATGTATCGGTTAATTTCAGGTATAGCGGTTATTTTTATCTTATATTCCCTGGGGGGCTGCGCCAGCGGGCCATCCGCGTCAGGGCCGGACGGCAGGGCCAGGGCGGTTGAAGCCGCGGGGGCGGCGGACGCCGCGCTTGCCTCCCGGGGCGAACCTGCCTGGGTTGCGGCGCCTTCTTCGGTGTACGGGGAACGGGAATATATCGCCGCCGTAGGCCACGGAGCGGACCGGAATTCGGCGGAAAAAAACGCCCTGGCCGCCCTTACCGCTGTTTTTGGCCAGTCCATTCAGGCAGATCTTAAGATCATGAGCAGTTTTTCGGAAGCGGTAAAAAACGGCGTCGTGGATGTGTCCGAGAATAACTCCCTGCAGGAAGCGATTAATACGTCTACCGCGATGGATTCCCTGGTGGGCGCTGAAATCAAAGACGCCTGGTATGACGGGAAAAGCGTATATTACGCCGTGGCGGTAATGGAGCGGGGAAAAACCTCGGCCCTGTATACGGATATGGTCAAATCCAATGAGCGGATTATCCAGGAGCTGGTTACCATTCCCAACGTTGAACGGAATACCCTGGACGCGTTTTCCCGGTATCAGCTTGCGGCAACCATTGCGGACGCCAACCGGGTATACGTCAATGTCCTGTCGGTGGTGGGAAACTCGGGGGGTATTGTTCCCGGCGATTTAAAGAAGGGCGATGATTACCGGCTTGAAGCGGTGAATATTACGAAAAATATTCCCATCGCGGTCAGGGTGGACGGCGACCGTTCGGACCGGATCCGGGGCGCTTTCGCGTCGGTTATCAGTACCGCGGGGTTCAGAAGCGGCGGGAATAATTCCCGGTATGTGCTGAATGTGAACCTTAGCTTCTCGGAAGTCCAGCTTCCAAACCAGCAGAACAAATTTGCCCGGTATGTGGTGGACGCAAACCTGACCGATACCGCCGAAGGTATGGTGTTGCTGCCCTTTAATATCAACGGGCGGGAAGGCCATCTTAACCTTTCGGAAGCGGAGAACCGGGCTGTTGCCACCGCGGAAAAGAAGATTAAGGACGACTACGGGAAGATACTATCCGATTATCTTTCCACCCTGCTGCCAAAACCGAAAAACTAAGTTGCGGCGGGCCTGTTATAAAACCAATTAGGCGGGCTCGCCGGATAAAAGACAATCCCCCGGTTTTCCGGGGGTGATTTCAAAATATCAGAGGCTTTCCCAAAACTTCAGTTTTGGGGGAGGCTGCCTTAGATTTATCAGATTGTAAAATTGATTCAAGGTAGATATTTGCCGTTGCTTTATAGAAGCGGTATTTTTTATAAGGAGTGAATTGGCTATGAAAACTGTTAAGACGGTAACGAAGTTGTTGGCTGCTCTGGGAATAAGCCTGATGGTTCTTTCCTGCGCCACAAAATCCGATGTTTATGAAGAAATTGACCTGGCGGTGGGCAGCAGCTCCTATGTAAACGCCCTGTCGGCGATTGAAAAAGGGCAGGCGGCCAAGAAACCTATTTATCCCGAAGATAATCAGGTCCTCCTGTATCTGGACAAGGGCGCTCTGGAACATTACGCGGAACAATATCAGGCCTCCGCGATGGATCTCCAGGAAGCGGAACGGCTTATTGAGGAAGCTTTTACCAAGAGTATTACCGCGGAAATCGGCTCCTATCTTGCCAATGACAATACCAAAGAGTACGCGGGCGAAGATTTTGAGGATGTATATACCAACGTATTCGGCGCCCTCAACTATTACAACCAGGGCGATATGGAAGGGGCGCTGGTTGAAATCCGCAAGGTCAATATAAAATTGCAGGTCCTGGCGGATAAATATATCCCCAAGGAAGATTCCAATGTCAGGCCCGAGCTGGTAGCCGCCTTTGTTACCCAGACTATCGGCGTTGCGTGCATGGCGGCCGGTCTTCCGGGTTTTATTGTGCCTCTGCCGGATGAAATTTTTAAAACCGATCCGGTGGCCTTTCAGTTTACCGATTCCGCTCTGGCCCAGTATTTGGCCATGATCTTCTACCGGGGGGACGACCGGCCGGATGACGCCAGGATTTCCCGGGAGGCGATTTCCGCCATTTACGCCGCTTCCCCCACCGTGTATTCCGGCAGTCTTCCCGCGTCAATCGCCGAGGAAGCTTCTATTCCCGCGGGCAAGGCCCGGCTGAATTTTCTCAGCTTTACCGGGCTTTCGCCGGTGAAGGAACAAAAAGTCGAAGATATGGATCTGCGTCTTTTCCCCTCCATCGGCAGGTTTTCTCCCGGAACTTTGGCCCTGCCCGTCCTGGTGGAGCGGCCTTCGGTTGTTACCGGCGTAACGGTGGATGTAAACGGTGAAAAAGTCCAGCTCGAACTGCTGGAAGACATCAGCAAGGTTGTTGAAGAAACCTTCACGGTAAAATATCCCGCGATCCGGGCAAAAGCCTATATCCGGTCCCTGCTTAAATATGTAAGCGTGGAAGTAGCCGCCCAGGTTGCGGTGAATCAGGGCCTCCCCGATCTGGCGGTAGTTGCCGCGGGTCTCGGCGCCAAGAAGATAGCGGATGTCTCCGAAAAGGCCGATATACGGGCCGGCCGTTATCTGCCGGGCAAAGCTTTTGTAGGCGGGATTACCCTTGATCCCGGTTCTTACGATGTTACCTTTACCTTCTCCAACGGCGATACGGTGGTCAAAACAATTAATGTGGCGGCCAACAAGACGAACCTGGTGGAAGCTTTTAATCTCAAGTGAGCTTGTTCCAAAAACTGAAGTTTTGAAAGAGCCGTGTTTTTAAGGCCCCCCGGCAGGGGGGCTTTTTTTACGATACCGGCGTGCCGGAAAATAGTGCGCGCTTCCCTTTACTTCCGGGGTAACTTTGCTTAACATAGGATAAGAAAACCGCTAAAAACTAAAGTTTTAGCGGACACAATAGAAAAATCGCTGCTTTTGGGAGGGAATATGCCGGAAGATCAGTACATACTTCGGAATCAGGACTACATCAGGATACTGCCCGCTTGGGCCCAGGAACTGGCCAATAAATACGGTTCCCGGACCGCCAATCTGTATATTCTCCACGGAAATATCCGGGATTATCTTCCCCACAAAAAAAAGGAAGATGAATTTACCTTTACCAGGGTGCAGGAGTATATTTCAGAGGTCCTTTTCGGCAATCAGGATATTATCGCCTTTTACGACCGTTCCAGCGGGGTAACTTTCGTGGAGGAGGAAATGGCCCGGGAATACCTGGCGGTTATGGCGAAACAATACTCAGGCCCCAGTACGGAACCTGTGGATTTTGAGTCTCCCGACCT
>JAISAN010000021.1 GCA_031266635.1 Treponema sp.
CGGGGGAAGCGCTGAACCCGCCCCCGGTTTTCCCCGACCCCCTGGGCGGCGCGGTCAAAAAACTTTTCGGCCTTTCCTATCTGTTTCCCTATCAGCGGCTGGTGGTGGCCAACATCCTTGAAGCCGCGGCAGGGGCGGGCCTCCCCATCCGCTGGCCGGATGGCGGGGCGGATACATTCGGCCCGGACGCTTCGGACGGCGGGGAAGCGGAACATTCCGGTTCCGGGGAGGCGGAGCAGGCCCTTGCGGAGGCGGCAGCCCTGGGCAGGCAGATTGTGATCCTCCCCACCGGGGCGGGCAAATCCCTCTGTTTCCAGCTTCCCGCCATGCTTTTGGAAGGCCCCACCCTGGTAATCTACCCCATTCTCTCCCTCATGGCGGATCAGGAACGGAGTCTGCGGGAGCGGGGCTTTGCGCCGGTGCTGCTCCGGGGAGGCCAGGATGAAGGGGAACGGCGCCGGATCTGGGAACAGCTTGGCTCCGGCAAAAGCCGCTTCATCATCGCCAACCCGGAGGTACTGCTGACCCCGGCAATGCTGGGGAAATTAAAAACCCTGGGAATCCTCCACATCGTAATCGACGAGGCCCATTGCGTCAGTGAATGGGGGGAAAGTTTCCGGCCGGCCTACCTGCGGCTTCAGGAGATCACCGGCGCCGCGGGGAGCCCCCTGGTAACCGCCTTTACCGCCACCGCCAGCGCCCCGGTGCTGGAAAAAATCGAGCGCTATGTTTTCGGCGCCCCGGCCCGCCGGATCATCGGGAACCCGGACCGGAGCAACATCCGTTACCGCGCCCTGGGCTGCATCCTCCGGGATCTGGCGGTCCGGGACCTGCTGATCCGAAACCCCCTGCCGGCGATTGTTTTTTGTTCCTCCCGGCCGGGAACGGAAAAACTCAGCAAATACCTCCGCAACGAATTAAAGGAAATGGGGCGCCCGGAGGCCGGGGAAATCCGTTTCTATCACGCGGGTCTCTGCCGGGAGGAAAAAACAGCGGTGGAGCAGTGGTTTTTCAAGAATCCCCAGGGGATACTGGTTTCCACCTGCGCTTACGGCATGGGCGTTGATAAGGCCGACATTCGCACGGTGATACACCGGGACTGCCCTCCTTCGGTGGAAGCTTACCTCCAGGAATCAGGCCGGGCCGGCCGGGACGGGAAACCCTCGGAGGCGATCCTCCTCTGGGGGCCCGGCGACGACGGACGGCTGAAAAAGGCCCGGTCCGAAACGGAACGGCAGCGGCTCGCCTCTCTTTTGGCCTACGCGCAGGACGGGCAGCGCTGCCGCCGGGAAGCCCTCCTCCGCCTCCTTGATTATGAAGGCGCCGGGGACCGTCCCGAAACCGGCTGCTGCGATGTCTGTGATGCCGCCGGAAACCGGGGCACTGCCGGGCTCCGGGAAGAAGCGCCGCTGCTTGATTTTTTCCGAAGAAACCGCCGGGCCTTTACCCTGAACGAAGCGGTTCGTGTTTTATCCGAAGCTCCCAGAATCCGCTGGTCCGAAGAAGACGCACGGCAGGCGGCGGGGGAATTAATCAGAATGAAAAAACTAAGGATAAGCGGGAATCCCTTTTGGAAAGGAAAAATTTACCGGTGAGCTTGTTTCAGCGGAAGTAATATCCCTTATTCTTCTTCCAGCCCCAATTCGTCATCGGTGTTTTCCTCATTATCAAATTCCGCGGCCTTCGGTTCAGGCGGGGACGGCTTTTGTTTTTTTGATTTTGCCGGGGAAGAAAACCGCAAGGGGGAACGGCGGTAAAGTTTGGCTACGTAGGAGACGAGAAAAAAATACAAAAAAACCACCACGGTAACCACAATTACCTGCCAGGAAGTAATTACCCGGAGCAGCAAGGCGATTAGTTCTTTTGATGACATGACATTTTAATTTTCGGCCGCCGGGGAGAAATAGTTTACCGGTTCCGGGGGAGGAGTTCCGTCAGATGCCGGATGATCCGGGCGGGCCGCAATCCCCGGATTCGTTCATCCCCTTCCCGAAGCCTGAGGGAACGGCCGTCCCCGGCAAAAAGAGCGGTCCGAAACCCCGCGGACGCCGCGCCATAAACATCCTTAAGCATATCGTTTCCCACATAGAGACACGACCCCGGATCAATGCCCTGTTCCGCCAGGCGATCCGCCGCCAGGGCAAAAAGCCGTTTTGCCGGTTTTGCCTCTCCTGTTTCAAAAGAATAAACCAGCAGTGCCGGATCAAAACCAATCTCTTCCGGGCGTCCGCCAAAAAAAGCCGTAAAGAGGAGGGGGGTATAAAACTGGGCGTTGGAGATAAGCCCCAGGACAGTGGAAGACTCCGTCAAACCTTTAATGGTTTCTTCCGCGCCGGGCATGGGATACGCGGGATTTACGGCAAGTTCATACCGGAGGGCCAGTTCCCGGGCCTTTCGGGACAAATCCCCCCCTGCCCCCCGGCTTTGTAAAAACCGGGTCCAGATCTCCTCAACCCGCAATTCCGGCCAGGAAGTTTTCCCGGCCAGTTCCCCGTGAATTTCCCTAATGCCCTGCCGAAAATAATCCCGAAGCCCTTCCCCGCCAAGACCGGGATCATATTCCCCCGCAAGCTCGTCCAGCGCTCCGCCGCTCCCGGCGGCATCCCCGGCGGCGCCCCCAGGATCCCCGGCGGCGGAACAAAAAAGGGTGCCGTAAATATCAAAAAGAACCGCCGCCGCCGGTTCCGGTTCCGGGAGAATTTCCCAATCCGGCGGCAGGGGCGGCGGGGGAGAAGGGGTCATGGGAAAAGAACAACGCCGGATTATTCCGGTCAACGCCGCTTCGTCATTATCCATCCATATCCACCAGGGAAAAACGCAGAGGGTTCAGGTAAAGATCCAGAAGCACCGGTTTTGATATTTTATGCACCACCGAATGATCCATAACCGCCCGGTACGTATCCATCAGGATTTTTGAAATCCGTTCCCGCCCATAATATTCAAGAATGATCTTCCGGTTGGATTCTATCAGCGCCTCATCTTCCCGCCAGTCCGCCAGGCCTCCCAAAAAGGGGTTCAGGGCCGCTACATCCCGAAAGGCGGTCCGGTTGTTGCACAGGGTACGGATAATTGATTCCTGAAATTCCTCATCCAGCCTGCCGAAATCCAGAGTGTCCCGGGAACCAAGGTCATCAGTCATCAGCCCCATAATATAGGCGGGAACCTCAAGGCCAAAGGCCCGGTAGACCCGGCGAATCGCCGATTCCATTTTATTCCGCAACATCACCAGGGAAACATACTCCGAAGGAATTTTGATTTCAGAATAGAGGGAATCAAAATTGACGCCGGCGTTTTCAAAATCCTTGCAAACATAATCAATACGCCGCCCCATAAGGCCCCGGCCGGCGGTCCAGGGTTCCAGAAAAGAAAAACCAAAGCCCTCCTTGATTGAGGTACTCAGGGCGCAGACCGCGCTCCCCAGCAGTTCTTCTAAAGAAAAATCTTTCCCCAGGGCAAATTCCATCGGAAGCTCCAGGTCTGAGGCAAAATCCATCCAGCGGCGATACACCCGGCCGTCCTTCTCCGCAGGGGGCAGGGTAATGGCCACGCTCCGGTCCCGGGGAATATAGAGGGACAACAACAGAGCCTCGCCAATATTTTTCCGCCTGATGGCCCTGACCGGATACAGATACCGGGTCCGTTTGATGCCGGGACTGGCGCTAAGGACCGCCACCTCGTTGGGGATCAGGTGAAGCCCCTCAGGCTTAAGGCCGGAATGGCGGAGGTAGGAATGATCCCGGCTGTTGATCACCGCATAGTGGCAGTTTTCCGGATATTCCGTGTATCCCGCATATACATCAGGCCGGAAGTCCTCCGCCAGGTCGTGATTTTGCAGCAAAAGCCGCAGCCCCCGGCTTCTTAGAATATTCAGCGCCGGGATCAGCAGGGCGTTTTTCTGAATAAGGGGATTATGGACATGGACAATATCCGCCGCTTCCCCCCAATGATTTTCCATGGCGGCCAGAATACCGGCGGCCAGCTCCCCGGCGGCCTTTTCCCGCAGAACCTTGTCCCGCAGCGCCTCCCGGTCTTCCGGTTTATCATAATCGAGCTTGTCTACCCTGACACAGGGAAAGCCGGCATCCTCCGGGGCATCCTCCCCGGTAATCAACAGCAGCTCCACCCCCGCATCCATGAGACTCCGCGCCTGATGGCGGATAACCGAACTAACCCCTCCCTGGCGGAGATGATAATGAACCAGCGCAACCCGCAACCCGCACCCCCTGGCTATGATTGGGTTGGCCGGGGTTCATACCTCGAGGCTTGCCTCGGTTCAATTCAACACCACCAAAAAGGTTGTGAACCAATCTTCGGATTGAGGTATGAACCCCGGCCAGTAAAATAAATTTCCTATCCAACGAAGATACCTCGGGGCCTGCCCCAAGGTATCTTTATTGTATAATGAAGCTCGCCGGAAAGACAAGTAAAACCGTCATAAATAAGGAAGAAAAATAAGGGACGCGGTAAACGCAGCCCGCCAAGGGCTGTGCGTACAAAACAAGCAGCACACGCCCGGCGCACAATAAATGCCACTGTATCCGATAAATGGAGGCGGCCTAAAGGCCGCCTCCATTTGCCCGATACTACGGCCTTTTCTGTGCGCCGGGCGTATGTTGTTTGTTTTTGAACAACAGCCCCTGCCGGGGCTGCTGGCGCTGCGCCTCAGGGCGCGTACATTTCCTTTGGCCCCGCCCTGGGCTCCAAAGCCTTCGGCTTTTCCGCCCACCCCCCTATATACTAATTAGGTTGATTCGAGGGGGGTCTGATACCCAAGAGCCCGCCTTTCGGCGGGGTTCTTCATTCCGCCGGATCAAAAAAAAAATACGAAAAATTCAAAAAAAAGCGAAAAAGGGGTAACCTTTTTTTTGAAACCATGTTAAAATATACGAGTAGCGAGTGTTGTAACGATGTAACAGCTATTCGCTGCAAGAATAAACTAATCTCATAGGGGGAATTCAATGAAACGTGTGGTCCTTTTCTTGGTGGTAGTTGGTATGGCATCGATGCTGTATGCTCAGAACCAAATACCGGCGTATCGTTTTGCTTCGGGGAATTGGCGATTGGCTGGGGAGCGGCTGTATCAGAATGATGCAAGCGCCCGGTTGGCCAAAGTGAACTTCACCGTACCCCAAAACGGTCCCATGATTTACGAGTTCAATGCCCGGTATGAATCAGGCGCCGAAGACGGACAGGGCGGGTTTGGTATACATATCTTCGCGGATAGTATTATTGACCGTGCTTCCTGGGGTACCGGCAATTCCTATCTCTTGTGGCTCAATTATGACGAGAGCCCCATAACTCCGGGTATTCCGAGGGGTTTAAGCGCCCAGGTCTACCGCAGTTATACCCATTCCCGCATGGACTTGGTGGAGAGCATCGATCTGAACGACTATGCCTATCTCCTTACCGATGAAAACCTTTCCGCCCCGGTACCGGTAAAGCTCTGGGTTGACGGAAACAGCGGGGAGGTTCGTATATCTGATCCGAGAGATCCTGCTCTGCTGGATTATTTCTATTTCTATGTTAATTCAAGGGATGTTCCACTGAAAGGAAATTATGTCGCGCTCAGAACGAACGGCATAAACCTTTCATTCGCCATGGGGTTATAAATGGAAGAACCCGGGAGCAATCCCGGGTAATCTTCGCCGGATAATTCGCTTTATCTCTTTTACACAAGCGGGTTCGTGGATATGGGTCTGCTTGTGGATTAATGTACCTGCCTGTTCAGCAAGATTTATAGTTATCATTATTCCTCTTGTCACGATATCACCGGTTCTGTATACTGTTCAATGTTGACGTTAACTTTAATATCGGAGCGGAGCGATGTTTTTGACTATTAAAGAAGTATCGGAAAAAACCAATTTACCTCCCCATGTATTGCGTTATTATGAAAACGAGGGACTCCTGCCAAGCGTGGGCCGAAGCCGGAACGGGATACGGCGGTATACCGAAAACGATCTTGAATGGCTCGGCCTCATCTGCTGCCTGAAAAATACGGGTATGTCCATCAA
>JAISAN010000071.1 GCA_031266635.1 Treponema sp.
CCTTTTTTTACCAGAAAAAGTACGGGAACGGGAATAGGGCTGAGTATATGCAAGCGTTTTGTTGAGGCTGCCGGGGGCGTTATTTCCCTGGAAAACCGGGAAGAAGGCGGCGTGGCGGCAACGATTGTTCTGCCGAAACGAGGGGGGTAGCGGAGGACCCGCGGGCGGGGCCGGAGCGTAGGGGGGCCGGACAGGGGCTGCCGCTTTCCGCGGCCCCCATACGGTAACAGGCCCCCCGCCTGGATAGCTGAAAATTCCGCTATTTTGAATTTACGGAGTATACCATGCGCGTTTTGATTGTCGATGACGAGGGGCATATCCGGGAATCTCTTGGCAAATACCTTGCCCTGGAGAAGATAGATACCAGGGGTTTTGAGACTGCGGAGGAAGCACGGGAGAGTCTTGGGCAGGAGGTTTTCGACGCGGCGGTGCTGGACCTGCGCCTGCCCGGTATGAGCGGCCAGGAACTGCTGGTGTGGATGCGGCAGCAGGGGCTTACTACGCCGGTGATTATGATTTCGGCCCACGGCCAGATTGCCGACGCGGTGCAGGCCCTTAAAACCGGCGCCCAGGATTACCTGGTGAAACCCTTTGACCCCGCGGAACTGGTGATCAGGCTCCGTTCCCTGGTGGAGAACCGCCGGCGGGAAAACCGTATCGAGACGGAGGAGAGGCGGCGCGGACAGGAAGGCGGCCTTATCGGGGAATCGGGGGCGATGCGGGAGCTTGGCGAGCGGATACGGAAGATCGCCGCCTCCGAGGTGACGGTGCTTATCACCGGGGAATCGGGCAGCGGGAAGGAAGCGGTAGCCCGGGAAATCCACCGCCGGGGGGAACACCGCGACGAACCTTTTGCCGCCGTGAATATCGGGGGTATCCACGAAGGGCTTATGGAAAGCGAGCTTTTCGGCCATGAGAAGGGGGCTTTTACCGGCGCGGCAGGGCGCAGGCTGGGGCTGTTCGAAATCGCGGGCAGGGGGACTATCTTCCTTGACGAAATCGGCGAGATGCCCCAGGCCTTGCAGGTAAAGCTGCTACGGGTACTCCAGGAACGGAAAATCAGGCGGCTTGGGGGGACCGGCGATATCCCGGTCAACGCCCGGATTATTTCCGCCACCAACCGGGACCTGGAAACTATGGTAAAAAACGGCGGTTTCCGGGAGGATCTTTACTTCCGGCTTAATGTTTTCAGGCTTATTGTCCCACCTCTCAGGGACAGGCAGGAGGATATCCCCCCGCTTGCGGAACACCTGCTCCGCGCCCTCGGTTCCCGCATGGGGCTTGCGCCCCGGACACTGAGCGGAGAAGCGCTGGAAAAACTTTTGGGTTATCCGTTCCCCGGCAATGTGCGGGAACTGGAAAATATCCTGGAACGGGCGCTTATCTACGGCGAGGGGAACGTGATCGGGGCCGGGGATATTGAGCTTCACAGGACGGCAGGTTTTGGCGGGCCTGAATCGCCTGAGTCTGGACCGCCAGATACGGGCCGGGTTTTTGGCGGCGGCCGCCTTTCCGGAGAGACCGCCGGCGCTCCCCGGCCGCTTGAAAGCTGGGAAAAAGAAGCCATACTGGAGGCGCTTGAACGCTGCAACGGGAACCGTACCAGAGCGGCCAAAGAACTGGGCATAACGCGAAAGACCCTGCTCAACAAAGTCAAGGCATACGGGATAATGATTAAAAAAACGTAACTACTCAGTCTGTATCTGTCAATAATTGCCGAGCGGAGGGGGTCAGGCCCCTTCGTTCAACCGGATATGGCAAAAAGTCTTGTCAAGACTTTTTGTGGAGTGGGGGCTTTAGCCCCCCGACTGAATAATTATAAAAACCGGAATAGACCCTCAGGCCGTCTCCTGGTATGCTAATACCGGTACTTTCCGACAACCGGGGGGAATATATGGGCACCATAGACGGATGGGTTTGGATACTGGGCGGGACCGGGTTTATTTTCCTGATGACCAGCCTGGGATCTTCAATGGTTTTCTTTTTCCGCAAAACCGCGGGCGAAAATATGCAGAAGGTTTTCCTCGGCTTCGCGGCGGGCGTGATGATCGCGGCTTCCATGTGGGGGCTGCTTGTCCCCGCGATAGATCAGGCCGAAGCCAGGGGGCAGCCGGGCTGGATTCCTGCAGCAGGCGGGTTTATCCTGGGCATACTGTTTCTGTACGCCCTTGACCGGCTTATCCCCCATCTGCACCCTTCTTCCAATGTTACGGAAGGCATCCCCTCGCGGGCCAGGCGCACTACTTTGCTTGTTTGGGCCGTTACCCTGCACAATATCCCCGAGGGAATGGCTGTCGGCCTCTCCTTTGCCCTGGCCGTGCAGAGTCCCGAAAACTTCGGCCTGTACGCTTCAGCGATAGCCCTTGCCCTGGGGATCGGGATACAGAATTTCCCCGAAGGCGCGGCCATATCCATCCCTTTAAGGCAGGAGGGGGTACCCACAGGGAAGGCTTTTCTAATGGGCTGTTTTTCCGGCGCTGTCGAGCCGGTTTTCGGCATTATAACAGTATTTCTGGCCGCGCTGATCGCGCCCTACATGCCCTGGCTTCTGGCTTTTGCCGCGGGCGCAATGATGTATGTGGTAGTGGAAGAACTTATCCCCGAGGCAAACCTGGGAAGCCACTCCAATATAGGGACTATGGGCGTCATGGCGGGCTTCCTGCTTATGATGATCCTCGATGTAGCGCTGGGGTAGCAGGGCGGTTGCATTTATTTTTTTTTCAGTCATTTTTTGCGCATTTTTTGCGGTTTCACCGCAAAAAACCGGGCTATCCGGGGCTCCGCGTGTCCGCCATAGCGGCCTCGCTCCGGCCCCGGCGCTTTGCGCCATGGCCGCTTCGCGCCCCTCCTATCCCTTGCGCCCCAAGGGGTTTTCCGCCCTTTGGGCGGCACCATTTCCCTCAACGAAAGTAAATGCAGGAGACTTGGCTGGGATAGCGGCAGCCACCGACAAAACACGCCGCACGGCTTTTACCAAACCGCGCCATTACTACGGAGAGAGAGGGATTTGAACCCTCGGTACCCTTCCGGGTACACACGACTTCCAATCGTGCACCTTCGGCCGCTCGGTCATCTCTCCAAAATACATACAAGATGCGGGGTTTGCGGAGCAAACCCACTCGATACGGAGCAGGGGGGATTCGGGGTTCCGCCGTCAACATACTGTTTCCGGCTCCACCCCCGCCTGCGCCTCCTGTCGCGCACTTCCTGTGCGCTTTCCCTCCCCTTGGTCGGCGGAGGCTCCGGTTCGAATCCCCCGATCAACGGAATGTGGGGTTTGCGGAGCAAACCCCATTGGTACGGAGCAGGGGGGATTCGAACCCCCGGAACCCTTGCGAGTTCAACGGTTTTCGAAACCGTCTCCTTCAACCACTCGGACACCGCTCCATCGCATTCAATGTCTTCCTTTTGGTACAACATAAATTAAAAGGCCCGGACCGCCACAGCCCGGAACCAGTTTATGAGGCTGACACGATTCGAACGTGCGACCTGCAGATCCGCAATCTGCTGCTCTATCCAACTGAGCTACAACCTCATTAGTCGATCATCATCGGAGCAGGGGGGATTCGGGGTTCCGCCGTCAACATCCTGTTTCCGGCTCCACCCCCGCCTACGCCTCCTGTCGCGTACTTCCTGTGCGCTTTCCCTCCCTTTGGTCGGCGGCGGCTCCGGTTCGAATCCCCCAATCAAATGGGATGGGGAGTTTGCGAAGCAAACTCCATTAACACGGAGCAGGGGGGATTCGAACCCCCGGTACCCTTTAGGGGCACAACTCCTTAGCAGGGAGCCACCTTCGGCCTCTCGGTCACCGCTCCAAAATTTATCATACCGGCGGGGGAATCCGCCTTCTGCCCGCGAAATTCCGGGCTGTTCCCGCGTCCTGCCGCCGTCAACGTCTTGTTTCCGGCTCCACCCCTGGCGACGGAGCAGGGGGGATCGCCCTCCGGTCGCGTGCTTCCTGCCCGCTCCCTCCAGGCCGCCTCCGCACCCTGTCGGCGCCGTCCTGGCGCCTTTTCCTCCCCTTGGTCGGCGGGTCCTCCGGTCCGAATCCCCCAATTAAACGGGATGGGGGTTTGCTCCGCAAAGCCCCTGGCAACGGAGCAGGGGGGATTCGAACCCCCGGTGCCTTGCGGCACAACGGTTTTCAAGACCGCCTCCTTCAACCACTCGGACACCGCTCCAAAGGCCGCGCCGCCTTTAGGCGGCGCTGACTCAAAGGTAGTATTAAACAATAGCGGAATTGGGAGGATAAAGTCAAGGGGCGGTTTGCGGACGCGGGAATTAGCGGTTCACAATTGCCGCCAGGGCACCGGCGGTAAAACCCAGGGCCTCGGCCACCTTACCGGCAGGACCGGATTCGCCAAAACGGTCGATGGAAAAAATATCCTCCGGTTTTGCCCAGCGCTCCCAGCCGTTTCTGACCCCCGCTTCACAGCAGACCACCCGCACGCCGGGAGGGATAATACTCTCCTGAATGGCCGGGGGCTGGGATTCAAACAGTTCACGGCTTATCATGGAAACTACCTGAACCTTTTTTTCCACTGCCAGCGCCGCCGCCTCCAGCGCAAGGCCCAGCTCGGAGCCTGTGGCGATGATCACCACGCCGGGGCTGCCGCCGGGGGCTTTTTTTACGATGTACGCGCCGGTACGGATGGTGTTTTTCCACTCCGGGTCCTCTTTGGGAAAGACGGTGATATTCTGCCGGCTGAGGGCAAGCACCGTGGGCCCCTCGCCGCGGTCCATAGCCATAGTCCAGGCCTCCGCGGCTTCTTCCGCGTCCGCGGGGCGGAGAAACCTGACATTGGGAATGACCCGCAGGGCGGCCAGATGTTCTACCGGCTGGTGAGTGGGGCCGTCCTCGCCGACAAATATCGAGTCATGGGTAAAGACGTAGATCACCGGCTGCCTCATCAGCGCCGAAAGCCGGAGCGCGGGGCGGAGGTAATCGGCAAACACCATAAAAGTGGCGCAAAAGGCCCGCAGGCCCCCGTGGAGCAGAATACCGTTGCTTATGGCGGCCATAGCAAACTCCCGGATACCAAAGTGGATATACCGGCCCGTCCGGTCTTTCGCTGAATAAACCCCGGAATTGGGGAAACCTACCGCGTTGGGGCCCTTGAGATCCGCCGAGCCGCCGACAAGATTAGCGTTGGCGGCGGCAATGGCCCCCAGCGCCTTGTTCCCGGCGCTCCGGGTGGCGATTTTATCCCCCTGGGCAAAAACAGGCAGGGCCGCGGGCAGGGCCTTCCCCGCGTGAAAATTGTCCCAGTCCTTCCGTTTTTCAGGGTTTTCTTTTGACCAGGCTTCAAATTGAGCCTGCCAGGATTCCCGGGTTTTCCCCCATGTTTCCCGTTTGGCCCTGAAATAGTCCAGGGCTTCCGGGGCAATATAAAAATCACCGGGAATACCCAGGGCCTGTTTGGCGGCGGCGGTTTCCTCGGGCCCCAGGGGAGCCCCGTGGGCATCAGCGGTGTTTTGTTTGTTGGGCGCCCCCTTGCCGATAATCGAAGTCAGAATAATAAGACTGGGTTTTTTATGTTCCGCCTTGGCCTGGGCCGTCAGGCGGCCGATTTCCTCAAAATCGTACATAGACCCCCTGAGGATCTGCCAGCCGTAAGCTTCGTACCGCTTCGCCGCATCTTCAGTAAAGGAAAGGTCCGTACTGCCGTCGATGGTGATCTTGTTGGAATCGTAAAAAACGATGAGCTTTCCCAAACCCTGATGCCCGGCAAAGGAACCCGCTTCCGCCGAGACCCCTTCCTGGAGGCAGCCGTCGCCCGCCAAAGCATAGGTATAGTGATCCACAATAGTATGGCCGGCGGTATTGAACCGGGCGGCCAGCATGGTTTCGGCGACCGCAAGACCCACCGCCATAGCGAGGCCCTGCCCCAGAGGACCGCTGGTAGCTTCAATGCCACCGGCCATCCCATATTCAGGATGCCCCGCGGCCCGGGAACCTACCTGGCGGAAAGTTTTAATATCCTCAAGGCGCATATCTTTGTAGCCCGCCAGATGGAGCAGCGCGTAAAGCAGCATGGAGCCGTGGCCCGCGGACAGTATAAAACGATCCCGGTCAGGCCAGGCCGGATCCGCGGGATCATGGCGCAGCAATTCCCCGTAGAGGATCGCCCCCAGTTCGGCGGCCCCCAGGGGAAGGCCGGGATGTCCGGAATTGGCCTTCTGAATAGCGTCAATAGACAGGGCCCGCACGCTTAACGCGATCTTTTCAAGTGCCGTAATGTTCATTAAATTACTCCTTTTTCCAGGTCTGTTCCGCTTCCCGGACCGCTTGGACGATCTCTTCCCGGGATGCCTTATCCTGGAGCAGTTGATAAAAATTTTCCTGCTGACAGAGGAAATTGAGCTTTGAAAGAATATGAAGATGTTGTTTCGCCGAAGCGGAAACAATCAACATCACCGTATGTACCATTTCACCGTCCAGGGCGTTCCAGTTGACCGGGGAAACGGGAAAAACAATAGCTACAAATTGCTGTTTTTCATCGTCCATCGCCGGGTTTCGGGGATGGGGCAGGGCAATCCCCCTTCCAATGCCGGTGGACATCAGGGCTTCCCGCTCCATAACCGCTTTCAACAGGCTTTCCCTGGGGATGCCCGCCGGAAGCGGAACCGTCTCAACTATCCCGGCCAGAACCTCCCGGGGGCTGTTACCCGGTATATCAGTATAAACCCCGCCCCGGTTTATCAGTTCGGCCAGGCTCTCATCATCGTTGTTTTTATCCATTTTCCCCCGCTTTCTTAAGGTGCGGACTTTAGTCCGATGCGTTTTCCCGCTATATTACAACGAATGAGCGATTTTCTCCAAGATGCCCGCTATGTATAGAGAACATGGAGATTCCGGTTACACCGCTCCATATCAAATAAACCGGGCTTGAAATTCTGTCCCAGTTCACGCAGCGCCGCCGGCTTTTCCGGATTACCGCCCGGTTCAAACGCGGCAAGAATCTTCCGAAACCGCAGGGGGCCTTCTACCATTTCCGGCGGAGCGGCATCAGCGCCGGCCACACAGCGGATCACCTCATCTTTTCCGGCTTCGTAACAGGACAGAATGATAATCTTTATTGTCCATTTTGTACCATATTCATATACCATTTCCGCAATACCCTGGGCAACAATATCTTTAACGCTTTGCTTCTCGTTCAGACTGTTTCTCCCCGGCCCGCCCCCCGGCAGTTCAACACTGAAACGGTGGATAAAACGATCCTTCCAGTTCAGGCTAACCTGAATAATCCGGTGCAATTCCTCCAGCCGGCAGGATTCGGGAACCGCCGCCCGGCGCCACACCCCGGTTCCGCTTATACTAATTTGAACGGTCCGCCAGACCTTGTCCTCCCCGTCTTCAGCGGGGCGCCGTACCACCGAAAGCCGGTTCCGCCGGAAATTGTCCATCGCGTCATTGATCAATTCCTTAATATCCTCATAGGTTTCAATCATACTGTCCAGCGCGTTGTCTATATCCTCAAGCTCCACTTCCAGATCGGATGGCTCCGGCATCTTATCCTCTTCCAAATATTCCTCTAAAGGAAATTCATCCATCGCCAGGTCTTCCAGAAGCCCCGCGGCATGGCTCTGGATCTGGGAGAGGGCAATAAAAGTGTGTTTGGGCAGCCAGGAAGCGTCAATATCCCGCTTTCGCAGCCGGGCGGCAAGATCAATCACCGCGGTATGGAGTTCCCCCACCCGCTGACGTATAGGCCCGGCGCTCTGATCCGCGATACTACGGTAAGTACCCCGGAAATCCTCCAGATCATCTTTAATATACCCCGCCAGAATGGCCTGTTCCCCGCCGTCCAGATGAATAACCGGCGGCACAATCCGGCTGATAATATGCTGAATATCTTCATCTTCACGAAACAGGGCGTCCAGCACATAAGAATGGATCATCAATTCCGAAACGGGAATTTTCCGCCGAAAGAGAATATCCTCCACCTCCGTCTGGCCCGGCAGAAACCGCTCGGTTTCTATATCTTTATTGTCGGGAATCTCCTTGCCGGCGTACCAAAACCGGCTCTCAATGCCATACGGAACGGTCTCAATCCTATCGGTTCTTTCGTAGAGAAATTCCTCCAGCGCATAGGCGGGGACATCCCGCATCCGGCTGCCCCCGTACCAGTAGGCATAGGCGATCTGTTCTTCCGTGGAAGCGCCGGGACCCAAAATGGCGATACTGTCTTCAAACCCGTCCTCGGCAACTTCAAACCAGGCGTACAGTTCAGCCTGAGACCACTCATCCTTTCCTACCCGTTCCAGCTCAAAGCCCCCATTCTCCCAGCTCCTGGTCCGGGCCACAAAACGGTCGCCGGGAACAAAGCCGCTCTCCCGGTATATCCGCCGCATATCCAGGGTTCTGATGGATACTTCCAGGGGGTCTTCGTAAGGGTCGCTATAGGCCGCTTTATTGCCCGAATTGTCCTGGGCTATATACTGGGGGGCATATTCCTCCCCAAAAAGACAGTAGTACGGATAAAAATCTTCCGGCGGCCCCTCGGTGCTGGTTACCGGGATAGGACGCCCTTTCCAGTAAAAAACGTACTTATGGGGGGACAGGACAGGATTGGCAAAGGGGACGCACCGGTGGCCGGGAACAAGTATACCGTTCAAAAGTTCCAGCCGGGTGGGACTAATAACAAAAGGAACCGGCTCAAAACAGCCCCGCCGGGAAATCCAGCGCCGCCTGTCCAGGCGAAAGGCGATATTCCAGGAATCAATCAGGGCAGCGGTTTCTATTTCCAGGCGGCGATTCCATTTTCCCTCACCAAAAACGTTTGACACATCCTCCAGGGTAAAAGGCTCGGTCATATCTTTGAGAAAATCAAAGATATTTTCTTTTTGGTCTTCGGTCATCAATATCTAATAATGATTTAAAAAGTAAAAATCCGCAAGAGACGCAGTAAAATCGCTCCGTCAAGGAGCGTGAGGCGAAAAATACCAGTACACGTCCGGCGCAGAGAAAATGCCGCAGTACCGGGCAAAGGGAGGCGGCCTGGCTTAACAAAGTAGCATAACCACCGTACGCGCCGCGCGAGGAAAGAGGGGGGGCCACTTTCCGGGCACACCCTTAAAGGCATGCGTACGCATGTTGAGAGGCTCAAAGCGGCACGGTGGGAGCCCCGGCAAATGCTGTAATTATGGAGTAAATACTTTAAGGGCGTCCTCACGGCGGGCACATTTTTTTTGGCCCCCCCTGGGCTCCAGCCTTGCGATGGCAAGTCTTCCGCCCACCCCCCAAAATTTGACCCATTCTCCGTAAAAGCGGGAGGGATTTTCCCTGCGGCGGGGCTAAACGGCTGTCGCTTTTTCTTACGCAGGCTTTGGCCTGGCTTTTTCTTACGGACACCGATGCCCCGCCGCAGGGAAAATCCCTCCCGCTCATACACTTATGGGTTAAATTGGACGTAGGCACATAAACTTGTTGACCCGTAATGAAAGCCCGGTACTTTCCTGCCGGTTCCCTATGAAGGATTTTTACCCATACGGAGAACGCCCCTCCGGGGACGAGCGTTTACCCCGGATTGCCTTGAGGAAGGCCAGGCGGATATTGTGATACCCGGCGATGTCTTCAAAGAGGCAGTTCCGGGTAAAGCAAAGGTTCGGGGGAACTTTGTAAGCCAAACGGCTTGCCTGGCGGGGAGCTTCACTTAT
>JAISAN010000072.1 GCA_031266635.1 Treponema sp.
GAGACAACGCCGTTGGAAATCACCAGACTGCCAAACAATGAACGATTACCGGTGGTTTCGAATGCCCCTTCCCCAATGGCGGTAACCGGTTCGGCCCAGTGCGTTGCCGGAATAACAAGATTACGGTAGAGGCTGGTATCAACGCCGGAACGGAAGCCCTTGACCACGCCGTTTTCAACACTAAGATACAAATTACTCTCCCAATCGGGAATCATCGTTATCTGGAAGGGCGTTTGTTCCGGCGGCCTTCCGTTGACCGACGCGACCCGTATGGACATCCCGCTGTCGCTTATATCCGCCGCTTTAATCCCGTTAAACCTGAGGGTTGCGAAATCTTCCACATTGTATGAAATGGAGATTTGGTTTCCCTCCCGCCGAGGCCCATATTGCGCGCGTCTGCTGTAGGTTTGCCTGCCGGCTACCTTGCCCTGATCGTTGATCAGTTCAAAGACCACGGTTATGTCATGGGGCCAGGACGTTGAGAAGGGGTTTCACTGGGTTACGCCGCTTCCGTGCCAGTTCCCCAGGCTCCACTCGTCTTTATGGCCGGTTTTGGTTAAGCCGTCATACACCGCGCCGTAGACGCTTTGCGCCGCTTCCCGCACCGAATCAAACCAGTAACCGCGTCCCCGCAGGTTCGTCTCGAAACTCGCGTCCCTGCTTTCGGTTTGGTAGTTGATGTCCCCCCATTTTATATCGTTTGAATAAAAGAGCGCATAGGGCGGGTTCCCGGCGGCGGAACTAAACAGTTTGTAGATGGTTTCTTCGGTCTCCGTGAGCAGGGCTATCCAGTCCCTGCGCTGCTGGATAAGGTCCCGCGCTCCCGATCCAATACCTCCGCTCGCAATACTTGCGGTTAAAGTGGACGCGCGGCTTGCGGTTTGCAGCATCGAGGGGTCTATGGCGGCGGCCTGGGTGTAATAGATGGCGGCTTCCGCTGTTCTTCCGCTCCTGTCGGCGGTATAGCCCCTGGCATCCGCGGTCTGGGCGGCTACAGTCTGCCTCTGCGCCGCTCCGGTAAGTTCCGTCCGTGTCCGTTCCGTAGGCTGTACGCCCATTTTTTGGAGCAGGTCCAAAGACGCCCGCCGGACGCCCGTCAGGTTATCCAGTTCGACAGCGGTGCAGGGTCCCGTATAGGAGGCCGCGGTCATTTTGTCGGCGTTTTTGGTTATCTGGATTTGCAGGGCGTAGCCTGTCGCGGTTCTGGTTATGTTCCCGTCCATGATATACGTCGTGGGAGGCAACTTCCCCAAATCAAGCCCCGCCTCCGCATTTTCGTCATAATAGCCGGACCCCAACAGTTCGTCGTATTGCTTCTGGAGTTGTGCCCGGTCCAGTACGTCTATGGCGGAATAGTCTTTAAAGCTGCTGACAAAACCACTCTGCACCAGGGCGGGGAGGTAGCCCTGATCCACGGTAAGCCCCGTTTCTTTCAGCGGGAGAATGGCAACGCTCATGCCCTTCCCGCCATCGCCGGTGTAAAAGGGGCTGGCCGAAGCGATCTGCGCCGGGGCCGCTCCCGCGGACTGAACGGCGGATTCCTGGCTGTTGCACGCCATAAGAAGGAAAAAAACCAGCGTCCCCGGTACAAAGAACCTAAAGGAACATTTTATTCCACACATATATACCCTCCTGTTTAGAACCTTGATTTCTGGGGAAATATCCGAACCGCAGTCAGGATACCAATTCCAGGAAGTTTTGAGAAGGTATCGCCTCATAATAAAATTCTTACCCACACAGACCCAGCCGATGGCGCATTGCCTCAATTTTTTGCGGCAATTCCAGGGAGTGTCCCGGCCGAAAAGAGACCCGAAAAAAGGTCTGAGAGGGGCGCAGCAAACGCAGCCCCGGCAGGGGCTGTTGAACCAAAAAAGCAGCGCACGCCCGGCGCACCGTAAAGGCCATCATACCGGGCACATGGAGGCGGCCTTTAGGTTGCCGTCCGCGCCGCGCCCCCTCTTTTTGTTGCCCTTCCTTGTATGGTATCGTGATACTATGAGTGTACATCCTGTGCGGCGCATCATCAGCTCCCTGGGCGCCGGAAAAGTCCCGGCTTTATGCGGCGTTTTTCTGGCCTTTTCCGCCCTCTGCTGTTTTCCGGGGGGAAATACCCAAAAAGCCCCGTTGCCCAAGCCCCTGTCGCCGCCGGATGCTTCCATCACGGCGGAATCCGGGTCAAAGGCCGGGGATTTTGCCGCCTTTTCTGCGGACGGTTCTTCCCCTTTTCCCGGCGCCGGGGCGCCACCGGCAACGGATCCCCGGCGGGCCGAAGAAGTGATGAAGGCCCTGGCCGCGGCGTACCCGGAACGGATAGACCGGGTGGAATACCGGGACGGGGACTGGGCGGTTTCTCTCAGGGCAGGCGGCCCCGGAGGAACGGATTCCCAAAAGACGGCCTGGTATTATTACGCCGGGGGGCGGCTGCTTCCCGAAGAACTGCGGAGCCGGGCCCAGGAATTTGACCCCCAGCCCTTTTACCAGTACCCCGCCGAATTAGCGCCCTGGCAGCCGCCGGGACCGGAGCAGACGGAACGGTTCAGGGGCCAGGCGGAGCGGCGGCGGCTCCATCCTCCCAAACGCTCCCAGCATTTTTACGATGCCCTCTGGCGTAGCCGCAGCCGGGATGAATCCTGGGAACGGGTCAAGTCCCTCCGTTTTCTCGGCCGCCCGGTGATGGTGCATTATATGATTCTGGAAGAACTGGCCCAGGTAGAGGAACGGATTTTGTGGGAAGCAAAAACCAGCCCCCAGGTCAGAGCGTGGATCAACAGCCTGGACACCCTGGACGGCTGGAACTGGCGGAGCATTGCCGATACCCAAAGCAGAAGCTTTCACGCCTATGGGGCGGCCCTGGACCTGCTCCCCAAATCCCTGGGAGGCAGGGAAACCTACTGGCTCTGGGCGGCCCGGCGAAGCCCCGAATGGTGGGCCATTCCCTATGAGCGCCGGCTTCATCCCCCCGAAGCGGTGATCCGGGCCTTTGAAGCCTACGGGTTCCTGTGGGGCGGAAAATGGCTCTTTTTTGATACCATGCATTTTGAATACCGGCCGGAGATTCTTATGTTAAATAAACTCCCCCCTGCCCATATCCAGTAAGACGCCGTCCTACGCGGGATTAAATTCCGGCGACATCTTTGTCGCTCCCGGTTGTTTGTGGAAAAAAGGAAAAACCGGGACAATGCCTCAAGTCTATGGAAAAACAGGTCGACGAAGAGGATATCCGCCTCTTGGTCAGTAAAAATCTGAAACGCCTCCGGGGCCTCCGGAACATATCCCAGCTAGGTCTGGCTGCGGAGGCGGATCTTACCCATAACTTTATCAATGATATTGAAAACGGCAAAAAAGGCGTTTCCTGCAAAAGCCTGGCAAAACTTTCTTCCGCCCTTGGGGTTGAGCCCTATCAATTTTTTCTTCCCGAAACAATGGCCGATGACGGCCTCAGCGGATATGTCTACGACCTGAACGATTCCGTTCAAAAAGCGATGGGAAATGTGATGAGCATTTACCTGCGGGAAGAAAAAAACCGGAAATAGCGGCGGGTTCAACTATGGGACAGGTTCTACAATCAGACCTGTTCCGGCTCCGGCCCAAGCAGGGCCTTGAATTCTTTTTCGTCCAGGCTTTCTTTTTCCAGCAGCGCCGCCGCTACCAGGTCCAGAACATCGCGGCGGGTTTCCAGAATTTCCTTGGTCTTTCCGTACTCCCGCTCCACAACCCGGGCAATTTCCTCATCCACATACTGCTGGGTGCTTTCCGCGTATTCCCGCTGGAACATCGGTTCCTGCCGCTCGGGCATACCGGCGCCCCGGGACGTAAGGGCCACATTGCGGAAACGGTCGCTCATGCCGTAATCGGTGATCAACTTCCGGGCAATGTCGGTGGCCTTGGTCAAATCACTGGCGGCGCCGGTGGAATACTCGCCGGAGATCATCTCCTCGGCAATACGCCCTCCCAGAAGAATGTCGATCTTCCCCAATAAGTCCGACCGGGTAACGGTATACCGGTCCTCCACAGGCATTTGCAGGGTATAACCCAGGGCAAAACCCCGGGGAATAATCGAAATCTTCTGAACCGGATCGGCGTTGGGGGTAAAAGCCGCCACCAGCGCGTGCCCGGTCTCGTGGTAGGCGGTCAGCCGCCGTTCCGCCGGTTTCAGAACCCTGGTCTTCTTTTGCAGCCCCGCCACGGTTTTTTCGATGGCTTCATCAAAATCCTTCTGGGACACCAGCTGCCGCCCCGCCCGGACCGCCAGGAGGGCCGCCTCGTTGACAATATTCGCCAGGTCGGCACCGGAAAACCCGGAGGTAATCTTCGCCACCGCCGTAAGGTCCAGATGGGGGGAAAGCTTCACCGCCCGGGAATGGATCCTCAGAATTTCTTCCCGGCCCTTCAGGTCCGGCCGGTCCACCAGCACCTGCCGGTCAAAACGGCCGGGCCGGAGCAGCGCCGGGTCCAGCACATCGGGCCGGTTGGTAGCCGCCAGAATGATAAGGCCGCTGGTAGCGTCAAAGCCGTCCATCTCCACCAGAAGCTGGTTCAGGGTCTGCTCCCGCTCATCGTTGCCCCCGGCGATATTGTTGATCCGGCTTTTACCGATAGCGTCAAGCTCGTCAATAAAGATAATGCAGGGCGCCTTGTCCCGGGCCCGCTTGAAAAGGTCCCGCCCCCGGGCCGCCCCGACCCCCACACACATCTCCACAAACTCCGCGCCGCTCATGCGGAAGAAAGCCACCTCCGCCTCTCCCGCGACAGCCCGGG
>JAISAN010000077.1 GCA_031266635.1 Treponema sp.
GCCCAGGGAGTCCTTTATCATATTGAGGTCTATGAGTTTTTCCCCGTTTTTGGGATATTCATAGCCCCCCAGGGGCAGCTCCAGGGCGGGAGAACCTACAATCCGTATTTTCTCCGGCAGCTCAAAGGAACAGGCTCCGGCGAATAATAACACTAAGGCCCCAAACAGCCATGTCCGCAAAAAAAATTTTTTTGGGTATGCCATGACCACTCCTTTTTAAGCAATTTGTTTCTATATATTCCCAGCATATCGCCAAAGAATAAAAAAAACAATGAGGGAGGGCTGAATTTTGTTGATTGGGCGCCGGAGGGTATCTTTATCCGGTTTTTAACCCTTTACCGCCCCGACCGTCAAGCCCTTAACCACGTATTTCTGGAATATCATGGTCAGGATGATGGCCGGAGTTACAATGGCTACCGCGGCGGCCATGACGCCCCCCCAGTCCACCTCCGCGTAGGACATAAAATTGTAGACCGCGATGGGGAGGGTCCGGGTTTTTTCCATGCTGAGAACCTGGGAAAACATGAAGTTGTTCCAGGAAAAGATAAAACTCAAAGTTGTGGCGGTAACCGCGCCGGGCATGGACAGGGGAAGGATGATTGAAAAAAAGGCCCGCTGGCGGGTGGCCCCGTCCACCATGGCGGAAGCTTCCATCTCCTGGGGGATGGTCTCAAAATAGGCGGACATGATCCAGACCACCACCGGCAGGGCGATAAGCATGTGGGAAAGGATCAGGGCGGTGTAGGAATCCATCAGCCTAATCCGGGAAAATACGATATACCAGGGCATGAGGAAGGAAATCCCCGGCATGAGCCGGGCCACCAGAATCAGCATGAGGAGCCGTTTCTGTTTGAACCGGGCGATGGAATAGGCCGCCGGAAGGCCGATGATCAGGGAGAGGAAAACCGAGGAAAAACCCACAATGCTGGAATTTTTCAGGTACAGTAAAAAGTTCTGCTCCCCAAAGACCTTCCGGTAGTTCCCCAGGGTGGCCTGGAATATAAATTTCGGGGGCCAGGAGATGATGTCCACCTGGGTTTTGAAGGAGGATAAAAACATCCACAGGAAGGGGAAGAGCATGGGAATAACGATGACCATTATTAATATGAAGAAAAAAAGCTTACCAAGCCATGAGTTTTTCACTGTTTCCCGGACTCCTAGAGTTCAAATTTTTTGCGGAGGGTCATAACCCCCAGGCTGAAGAGAAGGACCACCAAAAAGAGGAACACCAGCACCGCCGAAGAACGGCCCATGTTAAAATAATCAAAACTCAGCTTATAGGCCAGAATATTGAGGGTCTCGGAAGAATAACCGGGGCCGCCCTTGGTCATGGCGTAGATAATGTCGTAGGTTTTCAGGGCATCCACCGCCCGGAGCACGATGGCGGTTAAAACCGTGGGCATGATCATGGGCAGGGTAATCCGGAAGAAGGTCTGGACCCCGTTGGCCCCGTCCACCATGGCGGATTCAAATGGTTCGGAGGAAAGCCCTGAAAGGCCCGCCAGCACAATAAGGGCGATCATGGGGGTCCACTGCCAGATGTCCACCAGCATCAGCGAGGGAAGCACCGTGGCCGCTTCCGTAACCCAGCCGCTCTGGGGAAGGCCAAAAGCGTGGAGGACATAGTTGAGGAAGCCGATGGTGGGGTCATAAAAGAGGTTAAACACGATGCCGATGGCCACGGGGGTTACTACCAGCGGCAGCAGGAGGACGAATTTCAGGGGGCCCTTGCCTTTAAATTCCCGGTTCAGGATCAGGGCGATGATGGTTCCCAGAACCGATTCGGCGGCCACCGCGCCAAAGGTGAAGGCGAAGGTCCGCAGGATGGCGGCGTGGAACCGGGGGTCTTTTAACACCAGCAGGTAGGATCCCAGGCCGAAGAACCGCATGGGTCTGCCCGAAGTCAGGGTCCAATCGGTAAAACTGATAAAAAGGGTATAGCACACCGGAAAGATCATCAGCAGGAGTACAAACACGATGGCCGGCAAGGGGAAAATGATGTTCAGGTTTCGTTCAACAAAACCGCTTTTACCTACCAAAAAAACCTCCGCTTTCACTGGCCGGAACGGGGCAGTTTGTATAATTAGAGTCTATCTATAATGTAGACACATTATAGATAGACTTCCTTAAAAAAGGTATTTGTGTACCGTTTTGGTACAAAACGGGAACAAATACAAGGTCTGTTCACAAAGTAACCGACTTTGTGGACAGACACTAATTACCCCACTCCTCCATTCCTACCTTTTTACCTGGCGCCGTATTCTCCGTCGGCTTTGAGGAGTTCGTTCACCGCCGCGGCTTTTTCAGCGGTCAGGGCGGGAAGCCGGGGAGAAGCGCCCCTGGAGTTGATCGACTCGATGATCACCTCGCCGATAAGGTCCCGGGCCTGGACTACGGAGCTCATAAAGGGCCGGTCGTAGGGGTAGCCGTTTTGGGCCGCGTGGGCCTGGGTTTCGATAAGGCCGGGGTTCATGGTGGCCTGCACCTGGGGATCAGTCCAGGCGGAATTGCGGGCCATAGTGATATTTGCCGCCATGCCTTTAAGGGCCAGCTCTTTACTGGTCGCCCAGGTGAGGAATTCCAGGGCGGCGGCGGGGTCCTTCGATTTACCGGAAATGCCCATAGCCCAGGAAACGACGATGAAGGGGCTGTCGGCTTTGGGGCCGGCGGGGAGTTTTGCCACCCCGATATTCTCCGGGGGGATCTGGGTTTTGGCGGGATCGATGATCTGGCCGTAAAAGACCGAGGCGTCGGTCCACATGGCCAGACGGCCGGCCTGGAATACGGGCATCAGCCCTTCCCAGGACATGGAGCTTATCCCCTGGGGGCCGTAGCTGCCCAAAAGCCGGCCGTAGTAACGAATAGCCTCCACCGCCTCGGGCCGGTCAAAGACCGCCACATTGCCGTCCAGATACCGGCCGCCGTAATTGTATACATAACTGGACATCTGGGTTACCGCCGCCGCTCCCGCGCCCCGGGAGCCGAATCCGGCGATATTGTTAGCGTTCAAGATCCTGGCGGCGTTTTCCAGTTCCGCGAAATTTACGGGAACCGCCAGCCCCGCCCGCTGGAAAAGGTCTTTCCGGTAATAGAGAACCTGCCATTCGGTAACCAGGGGAACGATATAGGGGATCCCCTCCTTCCGGCCAATATCCACCGTATTTACCGGATAATCGGAAAAGTCGTAGGCGTCCAGGGGGGCGTACCAGCTGTTTTTGTTAAAAAGCAGGGTTTCCTGGAGGGGACGGGTCATAAATACGTCCACCGTGGACGAGTTGGTGGCAAATTCGGTGGTCAGTTTCTGGGTAAGCTGCCCTTCCTGAAGGCTTTCCACAATTACCCGCCTGCCGCTCTGCTTTTCATATTCGGGGATCGCCGTTTTTAGCAGTTCCCCATAGGGATGATTCGCCAAAAGAACCCGAATCTCCTGGCTTTTTTTCGCGCAGCCTGATAAAACCGCGGCAAAGAGACCTGCCGTTAGAAAAAGAACCATAAAACGTTTCATATAAACTCCTTGTTATGGCAAGCCCCGCCGCAAAGCGCAACCC
>JAISAN010000095.1 GCA_031266635.1 Treponema sp.
CGCAGCCGTTCCGCGTGGTGGTAGGCTTCGGCCCGCAGGGCTTTCACCGAATCATCGGTGAGGTAGTCGTCGAAGGGCATCATCCGGTCGATGTACGCGCCCGGAGCGGAAGCTCTGTCCCCGCTTTGCGGTAGGATTTCGATAATCCGGTTGGCGATGGAGTTGATGAACTCATGGTCGTGGGAGTTAAAGAGGATCACCCCGTTAAAGGCGGCCAGGCCGTCGTTAAGGGCGGTGATGGCCTCCAGGTCCAGATGATTGGTGGGTTCATCGAGGATCAGCACATTGGCGCCGGAGAGCATCATTTTTGACAGCATACACCGGACTTTTTCGCCCCCGGAAAGCACCTTCACGGGCTTGAGGGCCTCCTCCCCGGAGAAAAGCATCCGTCCCAGGAAACTGCGGACGTAGGTTTCATCCTGATCCGGGGAATACTGCTTGAGCCAGTCGGTGATGGAAAGACCGGAATCAAAAAACGCGGCGTTTTCCTTGGGAAAGTACGAAAAGGACGTGGTCTGGCCCCAGTAATAATCCCCGGCGTCCTGCTTTTTCGCCCCCGCGATAATGTCAAAGAGGGCGGTTTTGGAAACATGCTCTGTCCCCACAAAAGCTATTTTGTCCCCCCGGTTTACGAGCAAGGAAAAATCTTTGAGCAGCTCTGTCCCCTCAAAGGAGAAGCCCAGGTTTTCGATCCGCAGCACGTTGTTGCCGATTTCCCGGTCCGGCTTGAACCCCGCATAGGGGAATTTCCGGCTGGTAACGGTTACGTTTTCCAGGTCAAGTTTTTCCAGCACCTTTTTGCGGCTCGTGGCCTGCCGGCTTTTTGCCGCGTTGGAGGCGAACCGCTGGATAAATTCCCGCAATTCCCGGGCCTTTTCTTCCCGCTTTTTGAGCTGATCCCTGGCCTGGCGCTGGAGCATCTGGCTCATCTGGTACCAGAAATCATAGTTCCCCGAATAGGGGGTGATTTTCCCGTAGTCGATGTCGCAGATCTGGGTGCAGACCGCGTTGAGGAAGTGGCGGTCGTGGGAAACAACGATCACGGTATTGGGAAAATCCATGAGGAAGTCCTCAAGCCAGGAAATGGATTCCAGGTCCAGGCCGTTGGTGGGCTCGTCCAAAAGAAGGATGTCGGGACTGCCGAAGATCGCCTGGGCCAGAAGAACCCGCACTTTTTTGGATTCATCCAGTTCCGCCATCAGTTTGCCGTGGTCTTCCTCATCAAGGCCCAGGCCGGAGAGAAGCTGCCCCGCCTGGGCTTCCGCTTCCCAGCCGCCGAGGTCGGCAAAATCCGCTTCCAGTTCACTGGCCCGCATACCGTCGGCTTCGGTAAAATCTTCCTTGGCGTAGATGGATTCCCGCTCTTTTTGAATCCGGTAGAGCCGGGGATAGCCCATAATCACCGTGTCCAGGACCGGGAATTCCTCAAAGGCGAAGTGATCCTGGGTGAGAACGGCAATCCGCTCACCCGATGATACGGAAATTTCTCCCCGGTCATGCTCGATTTCCCCGGAGAGAATTTTGAGAAAGGTCGATTTTCCCGCGCCGTTGGCGCCGATAATGCCGTAACAGTTGCCGGGGGTGAATTTGAGATTCACATCCCTGAAGAGGGTTCGCTCTCCAAAACTGAGGCTGACTTCGTTTACATTTATCACGGTTAATCCTTCTTTTTAAATATGCCAAAAATCCGGGAAAATATTCCTGTCTTGGGCGCTTGCGGCTGTTTTTGGGCCGGACGGACGGACGACCCTTGTCCCTGCCCGCCGGGTGTGCCCTGCCTTCCCCTGTTCCGCTGGTTCCGGCCCTGTCCGCCGGACCTGCCCGCGGGGTCCTGTTTGCGGCCTTCCGGCCCTTTGCCCCCGGATGGACGCTGTTCCCCGGACGGGCTCTGTCCCCCGGCGGCCTGGCCCGGCCGCTTCCGGTCATGCCGGCGGGCTTCTCCTTCGTGGGGTTTCCGGCTTCCATCGGCAGGCCGGGCATCGACGTCGTATTTTTGCTTGTAGTAGGACATCCGCTCGTCAAAGGAAAGGCGGGCCAGGTCCTGTTTCACGTCCGGCCGGGAGGATTTCCCCGCGGACTGCCCGCCCCTGCGGCTTTGCCGGTCTTCCCGGAATTGGCCGCCGCCCTGCCGCCGGCCCTCGCCGTTCCGGTCATCGCCGGGGCGGGGCGGCCGCCGGTCTTCCCCGGTGCGGGCTCTGTCCCCGTGAATCCGGCTGTCTCCGTGAATCCGGCCGCCGCGTTCACCGTGGGCCCGGTCCCTGTGGGGGCCGCTGTCCCGGCTCCGGTCGCCATGGGGCCTGCCGGATCGTCTGCCTTCCCGCCGTTCCTCGTAAAACTCGGTATGAATATGCATACCGGCGCTTTTGTCCTCGCCGTGCTGTTCTTCCCCGGCGAACTCCGCGGGGATCTTCTTGCCGATATACCGTTCTATGGCGGGCAGTTCATAAACATCCTGCTCGCTGGCCAGGGTAATGGCCTTGCCGGTTTTCCCCGCCCTGGCGGTTCTGCCGATCCGGTGGACGTAATTTTCCGCCTCCGCCGGGAGATCGTAGTTTACCACCAACGCCAGCCCTTCAATGTCCAGGCCCCGGGCGGCCACATCGGTGGCCACGAGGAAGCGGATTTTGCCGGCCTTCACATCGTCAATAACCTTTAAGCGCCGGGACTGGGGCAGGTCCCCGATGATAAATTCGCAGTCGTAGCCGTTTACCCGCAGCCGTTTGGCGATGATCTCGGTGTACCGCTTGGTATTGCAGAAGATGATGGCGCTTTCCGGCTGTTCCCGCCGGAGAATCCCCAAAAGGAGCCGCATCTTCTCTTCCGAGGGGACATGGTAGAGCACCTGCTCCACCTCATCCACCGTGACGGTTTCCGGCTCAATTTCGATCTCAAAGGGCGATTTGGTGTATTCCCAGGCCAGATTTTTGACCCAGGCGTTGAGGGTGGCGCTGAAGAGCATGGTCTGGCGGCGATCCGCCGGAGGCACCACCCGGATAAGCTTCCGGAGGTCCGGATAAAAGCCCATGTCGAACATCCGGTCCGCCTCGTCCAGCACCAGAAAGGCAATGTCCATCAGGTTCATCCGGCCCGATTTGTTGAGGTCCAGCACCCGGCCGGGAGTTCCCACCAGAATTTGCACATTGTCCTTAAGAAGCTGCTGCTGCTGGGTATAGCCAACCCCGCCGTAAAAGCTGCCGATTTTGAAGGGAAGGTATTTTCCCAGGAGTTTCGCCTCTTCCTCCACCTGGACGGCCAGTTCCCTGGTGGGAACCATGATAATCGCCTTTTTCCCCGTCAAAAGCTCCTCGGTAAGGAGGCGCTGGAAAATCACGATAAGAAAGGCGGCGGTTTTTCCGGTCCCGGTCTGGGACTGAACATACAGGTCCTGCCCGCCAAAGGCGTTGGTCAGCACCTGCTCCTGAACGGGCATGCAGGTAAGATATTCCGCTTCCGCGATACCCCGCTGCAAATCGGGGTGAAGGGTTAAATCTTTAAATTCCATATTATATTGATAGTTATACCTGTTTGCGGGAAAAATGAATAGACCACCCCGCGGGATCAGGGGCGTGTCCGTCCATCCGCTGTCTTGACGAGGAGCCGGAAAACCCGGACAATTAAAGTAATCGTATGATAGCGCCTCCGGCCGGTTTCAGGCGGAGGCGTTTTATATCAATATGAAAACTGGAGGCGCGGAATGAGTATCATTGAATATGTGGAAGCCCGTGAAATTCTGGATTCCCGGGGGAATCCGACGGTCGAGGTGGATGTGGTTCTGGAGGATGGCTCCCTGGGGCGGGCGGCGGTTCCTTCCGGGGCTTCCACCGGCGAATATGAAGCGGTGGAGCTTCGGGACGATGACAAGGGCCGGTATCTGGGGAAAGGGGTACTCAAGGCTGTGGATAACGTAAACAACGTTATCGCCCCGGAAATTCAGGGGCTGGACGCGCTGGAACAGGTCGATATTGACCGGACCATGATCGAACTGGACGGGACGGAAAACAAGGGCAAGCTGGGGGCCAATGCCATCCTGGGGGTGTCCATGGCTACCGCCCGGGCGGCGGCGAATTTCCTTGACGTGCCCCTCTACAAATATCTGGGAGCCTTCCACGCGAACCTGCTGCCGGTGCCCATGGCGAATATCATCAACGGGGGCAAACATTCGGACAATAAGATCGACTTCCAGGAATTTATGATCATGCCCGTGGGGGCCGAATCCATCCGGGAAGCGGTCCGCTGGACCGCCGAGGTTTTCCACAACCTCAAGAAGATCCTCCACGACGCGGGAAAAAGTACCGCCGTGGGAGACGAGGGCGGTTTTGCCCCGGATATTGCCAA
>JAISAN010000101.1 GCA_031266635.1 Treponema sp.
AAGATCACCAAATCCACTGAGAGCGTGCTCAACAAGTTTGAAGCCATAGACCGGGGGGTCAAGACCGTATCGGAGCAGGAAGAGCATATCCGTAACGCTATGGAGGAGCAGGGCGAAGGGAGCCAGCAGATACTGGAAGCCATCAGCCAGTTGAATGATACTACCCAAATGGTCAAGGACGGTTCCGCGAGGATGCGCGAGGGAAGCGGCCAGGTGATTCATGAAGGGCAAAATCTGGAATCGATAACCCAGGAGATCGCCAGCGGGATGAACGAGATGGCCGCCGGGGCGGACCAGATCAACACGGCGGTGAACCAGGTGAACGGGATCAGCGGGCAGAACAAAGAAAACATCGATGTTCTGGTCGCGGAGGTGTCAAAGTTCAAAGTGGAATGATGATGGTATTTGTTACATTAAGATTAAGACATCGGTAAAGTTCAAGGCTCCGGTGTAGAGGAATGGTTTCTGAGAAATTAATTTTAGCCTCCGGGCCGCCTTTTTGGCTAAACCGCCATCCTTGGCGGTTTACCTTCACAAGCCTTCCGGCTTGCAAAGGCCGCCAAAAAGGTTCGAGTCCCGCTTGGGACGGGGTGGATATTGATACGGTAACGGAGATATTCATTCGGATAAACTCGCAGGGCGCCCCTTTAAGCCAGGCCGATTTTGTTATGTCCAAGATATCCGCTAATGAATCCTATGGCGGTAATATTCTGCGAAAAACGATAGATTATTTTTGCCACCTGGCGGCGGTTCCTTCTGGTATATAGATTTAGGGTAATTTCGTTATACTATCTGAAAGATCGAAATACAAGTTATTTTTTTCTTCAGTTAAACCGGACAGCAGCGGTTTCCGTTACCAAATCAAAAAATCTTTTCCCAAAAGACGTAAGACCGCTTCAACAAAAAAATAATCACCGTAAATGATGGGGACTTCCGTATCCTCAGGCCCACCGTGGTACGAACCGGTTCCTCTGCCGATTATTCCGTCTGTTTGTATGTCCCAATCGGCAAAGGCTTTTTCACCAGCCTTCAGCAGGTTTCCCGCCGATTCATGATAAAACATCTTTTCGGATTCATCAACGCAGGACGCTATTTCCAAAAGGCCGCAGGCGCTTATCATAGCAGCGGTGGAATCGTATTTGACCGGCTCCGGCGGCGCGCGGAAATCAACCACGGAAATCCAGTTATTCCGCGCGCAATTCGCCGTCACATAGTGGGCGATTCTCTTCGCCGCGTCAAGGTACTTTTGTTGCCGGGTATAACGGAAACTCAGGGCAAAACCGTAGACCGCCCAACTTTGGCCGCGGCTCCAGGAGGAACCGGGAGCGCAGCCCTGACCACCGGGCGTTTCAAGGCATTCACCGGTCTCCGGGGAAAGGACAGCTATGTGGTTGCAGCTTCCATCGGGCCTGACCAGCGCGCCAAGGGCGGTATCGGCGTGGTTTTGAGCGATGTATGAAAAACGAGGGTCATTTATCTCGGCAGAAGCCCAATACAGTAGGGGGATGTTCATCAGACAATCAATTATGATCCAGCCGGTTCGATCGCCGTTCCAGGCGCGGATAAATTTGCCCGCCGGATTGTAGCGTCCGGCCAGTAGGTTTGCCGCATGTAAGCCGCGCCGCCGGGAATCCAAACTGCCGGTCAACCGGTAGTTTGCCACCGCGGAGTGGAGCCACATAAAGCCTACATCATGGTGCAAACCTTCCCAGCTTTCCAGGGCTTTATCCAGCCGTTTTTCTATCGTTTCGGCAGTCTTCCGGTATGTTTCGTCTTTTGTGGCATGGTACATCTGCCAGAGTATCCCCGGCCAGAAACCATTGGTCCACCAGTAGATGCCTTCAGAGGTATCCAAATCATGGTAATGGCCGTCCCGGGGAATGTACGGGATTATATCCCCCAACCGAGAACATTCCGCCTTCAATTTGGCGTTGAGTTTCTCAAAGATGCTTTCCGCCCATTTTCGGTCTCCGGCAGCCAATCGGTAATTCATACGCTTCTCCAAATCAACAACCGCGCGGCAGAACCACGCGGTATGTTGTTCTCATAAGGTATTAAACCCTCGCCACGAATCAAACCAGTTATATCCCTTCAAAACAGTCTCTCCAGAGAATCTCCATATAATCGCCGTTTATATGAATTGGCAATATGCTGTACCCCGATTGGCGCAGATTTTTTGGGTCCCAGTGATCCAGAAGCAGATAAGGCTGTCCTCCGGCACAAAAAATGCAGGCACTCTGGGCGCCGAAGGTTTGACGGTAACCAGGCCCCGAACAGGGGTTGTCGATCAGTTTCCACCGGGCGCCACACAATAATTGCGTGTTAACGGCGTACAGCATACTGTTTGGCTTCCAGCCGGTACATCCGGAACTGACCAGGTAGTATAGGTCGTTATGATGAAGAAGCGCCGGGGCCTCCCGTTCCTGATCAACCAGGACCTTGGTGAAAAGCCCGGTGAAGCCGGTAAAATCATCGTTCAGCTGGGAGATATACAATGTTTTGTTCCAGTCGCCGCTATGCACCAGATACGCTCTGCCGTCCGTATCCTGAAACACCGTCATGTCCCGGCAATCGGTACGGTTCGCGTGATGGACGGCAAGGAATTCAAAAGGACCAGTGGGTGAACCGGAAACAGCTACGCCCGCTCTGGCGAATGTGTAATCTTCGTTGTCCAAATGTATCCAGAGCGCGAAGTTTTTGTTTTTGGGGTTGTATATCACTTTGGGGCGCTCACAAACCCTGGATGTATGGATGGGACTTCCGGAATCGGTTTTATTTGCTTCCAATACATTGCCTTCGAACTGCCAATCCCGCAGATTGGGCGAGGAATAGCAGGATATTCCCACAAAAGGAACCTGATTTTTACCGGGCAAATTATCAACGCCCTTATTTTCACCGTACCAATACCAGGTTTTCCCATACTTGATAACGCAGCCGCCGTGGGCCTGTATGGAAGCCCCTGAATTATCCGTCCACAGTTCACCATTTTTCATACAAACTCCTTATTAAGGGTAACAATTCTTCGGCATGAATGAAAACCCCCGCCTTTCCGGGCGGAGGTCTTCATTTCAAAACAATATGTTCCGCAAATTGCCCAATGTGGATGTTCCCTTCTTCGAAGCTTGTTATCCGATTCCCGTTGATAACGATATTTTTAAAGGTAATGTCGTTAACAACACGGGATTTGTCATATCCTTCAATAACGGAAGGATTTTCAGGCCAGCCTTCGTAATTATACGAAATATCGCGAAAGGTAACATTCTCTATCCCCCGACCGGGACCGGTACAGTATTTTTCGTTGAACAAAATACGGAGATTAAAAAGCTGGCCTTCGGTGATATTTTCCACCCTGATTTTTTCAAAAACAACATTTCTCACCAGATTATGATCGCTCACGCTAAAGGCCATACACCCCTGATAATCCCGATCATCCTCATCATGTTCCAGAATATCAATGTTTGAAAAATGCAGGTTTTCTATCACGTTTCCGTCAAAACCAGTATCCCCGTGGAGGCCGATATTGATAGGATGCGCAATATCCGCCCAGAGGATGGCGTTTTTAACACGGTAATTTTTTGCATCGCCATAAAATTCCCAGCGGTGGGTATAAACGGCTATGCAGTCGTCCGAATTTCGCATAAAAATATCTTCGATAACAACATCGGAACAACTCATCAGATCAATACCATCGCTCCAACCCTTAGAGCTAAAGGACTTGAAGTTGCGGATTGTAAGGCCCGTTGTTTGTCCTCCCAATACAGTATAGTGATTGGGGTTGATAACGGTGATACCATTAATCTCGATATTCTGGCTGAACCGCAGATCAAACCCCTGTTCCGGGGCGTCAAGAATACCCCGGCCAATAAAACGCACATCCTCAACCGTATCGCAGAGGAATTTACCGCGCAGCACGGCGCCGGGGGCCAGATATACGGTTTTACCGGAAGGAATAACAAATACCTTTTTTTCGTTTTCCGGCACATGTATTCCCGGCCCAAAATAAATCACAGCGGGATCATGGGGATCGGGTTTTTCAGTTTCCAGGGGATTGGCGAAAACGTGCAGGTTATGCACGCGGTCACCGTTTACTTCCACCGAAAGTTTTACGGGCTCCGTCAGGGTAAAGGTAACATAATTGCCCTGTATTGTGGGCTGTATGCCTTTGGAAAGCGGGCGAATTTTTACATCATCCAGTATCCCGTTATTCATCTTGACCCGCATTTCCACCATACCTGAAAAATCAAACTGTACCATAGACGCCGGCTGTGGATTGTTCATGTCCACGATTACCTTATATTCGTAGAGGTCTTGCCATTCTCCGCCGGGCAGGCGCAGGCTCACCGTAAAATCGCTGTTGTGGTGGGTGTAAAAAATTTCCCGGGGAACCGGATGCAGGGTTAAGATATTTTTTTTTGCCATTATGGGATTCTCCGTTTTATCAATTTGTATGAATTCCTTTCCAGAAGATGAATTTCCGCAGCCGGTATAAACGAAAACCCCGGTTAAAATGAACGCCCCTAGGATGGCGGGCATGGGCCGCTTCATTATGACAATACTCCACAGTCAATACCGTTCCATTCACGGACAACATAACGGGGCGGTTCCGTTCCTGTCCGCACGGCGGAAACGGAACCGTTACCGTCCTGGGTAAGAACCAGCGTGTTGTATTTTCCCTCTTCATGGGCGAGGCTCAGACCGTCATCCTCGTACAGGGTAAAACGTTTTTCCCCGCCTCCAAAACAAAATACAGTTAAATCAAATACCGTATCTTCTTTAACACATAAGACCGGTTCCGCCAGGGGAAAAATAACGCCGGATTTGATAAAAACAGGTAAAATTTCAAGATCGGTTTTACAGACGATAGTTTTACCGCCTGAAAGCCGTTCGTGGGTCCAAAAGTCGTACCATTCACCGGCCGGAAGAAATACCTCCCGCGATGTTTGTCCCCTGAATACCGGCGCGACCAGCAGACTGTCGCCAAACATATACTGATCATCAATGGTATGCGTAAGCCCATCGTTTTCATAATCAAGCGCGAGGGCGCGTACCGGCGGCCGGCCTTCCAGGTGGTAACGCCAGAACGCGGCGTAAAAATACGGGATTAACTTCATCCTGAGTTCAAGAAACTTTTTAACAATCGCGGTGACGGCATCACTGCCGTTCATCTTTTCACCCGCGAGATTTTTCGCCAAATCGGTTTGAAACCAGGGCGGATTGGGTATTCTCCAGCAATTCAACAGCGACTGGGATGAAAATACAACGCTCTGGAGGCGGCGGATTAAATCTTCCGCGTCTTCGCAGGAACGGACCTCCGGCGACCAAAGGAGGCCGGAAAAGCCTGAATTGACCAGGGCACGGATAAATTGCCGGTGGTCGTACAGATCGCTGTAAAGCACAAAGGGGCTTTTTGCCGCCAGCGCCCAGGAGGAACGAACCTGTCCCATAGTACGTATGCCCCGATCCCTGAAAGCCTGTTCTATGGTTTTTTGGTACAGCAAACCCAGTGCGCTGTGCATCTGCTCGCCATCCAGCCCTGAGGGAAAGGACGAAAGTTCCGGAAACGACCAGCTGGAAGGGTTAAAGTCGGAATTATCACATTCATCAATCTTAAAGCCCGAGATGCCGTTATCAACAAAATGGTCCCGATGATAGCCGCCGAATAGCTCCCGCGTTTTTTTATCCGCCAGGTCAGGAACCAGCCCGCCCCATACTTCGTAATCGCCGGAACGGTTCTCCAGTTTTGCGTACAATTCGGCATGGGGATGTATAAATACATGCTCCCATAAATTGACATGATAATTTTGCCGCCGAAGCTGGTGCAATAAATCGTCCGGCTCGGGGAACAGGAAAGCGTTCCACTGATAGGTACAGGAGTAGCTATGGGACTGCCAGCCCGGTTCGAGGCCGATAACGTCAAAAGGAATACCCTGGCGGCGAAATGTTTCAGCCAGTTGCAGCGTAAAGTTCTGGTCCGCGCCGCCGTACAAACGGTACCAGTTCCCCAGCGCCCAAAGGGGTGGAATACAGCCGCCCCCGGAAAAAAGATTGTACCGGCATACCACATCCAACATGGAGGGGCCTTCAAAAAAATAAAGATCCGCCCCTTCGCAATTCGGTATCTCAATGAGCACACGGCGTTCATTGTGGGCCTGTTTGAGGGCGTATAAAGACTGTTCCGAAAATTCCCGGTGCGCTTTCATCGGTTTGGCAAACACTTTTGAAGAACCTTTCGCGCCGTTTGTACCGAGGTAGAAAGTAACATACCGGAACGTATCTACCAATACGCCGTATCCCGCAGTAGAAACATAAAACGGTATCGGCGCGTGGCTTTCCCCGGTATCAGCGGACGGATCGCTGTTCACTTTCATAAACCGGCGGCGGCCCGCGTGGTTAAGGGAAAAAAACTGTAGGCCGAATCCGTAAAAATTTTCGTCATTTTTCATGGGCAGTTCCACTACGGAACCGCGCCGCGTAAAACGGACGGTAATGTCTTTATACCCGAAGGGCAGCGATACCGATCCGGCGTCCTCAAGCCGGGCCGCGCCGCCGCCGAAAAAACGGACAGGGCTTGCATCTTCGGCGGAACCAAAGCAATACCGCCATACCCCTGAAACAAACTGGTTCACCGGCGCTCCTTTCTCATGATGAAATCATACAAGGCATTTTTTTCCTGGAGCAGCGCAAGTTTCATACGCTAACGGCTATCCAGATGTTTCTGTACCTGATCGATAATCGCCTGCCGTATCACGTCAAGTCCGGCGTTTTTTACCTGGGTATAATATTCCTCCAGGGCGGCTTTTGTTTTCTCAGGCGTCTCGGCCAGCCCCATCATTAAAATAGGACGATAGGTGGACTGTATACCGGCAACCGCGGCGTAAGCGGTACGTAACGCCGCATCCGCCTCATTGTTGAACGTAAAACCGGCAATGGGACTAGGAATGTAGCTGGCGGGATCATTTTGATACCTGAAAATTTCCTTTATGTCCTCCGGATAATTGGTATCGATACGGATATAGTTGGGGTTCCATGTCATCTCATAACCCGGGAACACGTATTTATTTGCCGGGGAAAGATCCTGAAATTCATCATCCCCGACAGCCAGCCAGTCTTCCCCTTCAATGCCAAATTCAAACAGGTCGTGGTTTTCCCTGCTCCGAAAGATCCAGTCGATAAAGGCCATTGTTTTATCGATCTTTTTCGACTGCCGGGGGACGCAGAGGAAATTCCACGCGGTAAGCGGAGTGGTTACAATTTTCTCCCGGTTCCGCATGGTGGGAATATACATATACATTTCTATTGCTTTTCCTATTTTCTCCATTGTCCGCGCATCGGCAAGGTAGTTTGAAATATTCCCTTCTTTTGCCGCTATTTTCTCCGCGTAAAATTGATTGAGATCGGTTATGCTCTGGCGATCCCTCTGTGCGTATGCTACCCATTTGGTTATTTTATAAACAACACGATCGTTACGCGTGTTGCGGTTATATGGCGGCGGAAACATGGCATAAGCCGAATCCGGGTCTCCCAGGGTGGCCGCGCCGATTACTTTTTTTCCATCTTCGCTCAAGGCCACATCAAACATCATGCCCACGCCGTTACCCGATCCGTCAATATTGAAAATATTCCTGGCCCGCTTTTCGATAATGTCATCGTCAAGATAATAAAAGGCCCTGGAGCCTCCAACACCAAAGGGGGCGATCATAAACAGCGCCCCGCTTTTAATATCAGCCTGGACATGCTGAAAATAGGCCGCCAAATCCTCGTTGGAATCAATGGGGGCCATGCCGTATTTTTCACGCAGGTCTTTGCGAAGGATAATAACCTGAATATCTTCCGCGGCCTGGGTCAAGGGGATGGCGTAAATACTGCCGTCCCCGTTAGTTACCTGGGCGATATATTCTGGCGGAAAGGCCTTTTTTAAGCCGGGATAGTTGTCATTATTAAAATAGGATGAAATATCCGCATAGGCCCCCTGGGAAGAAAGCCGGTTAAGGTTCATCCAGTAGGCGTCAAACACCAAGTCGGCGTTTTCCTGATTGCTCATAATAAGCGGCATCTTTTCCCGGTGATCCGCCCCGGAAGACCAGATAATGTCGAGTTTAATATTGAGCGTGTCCTTTGTTTGTTCATAAAACTTCGCCAAAACCTTGTCCATGTTTTGCGGTTCTCCAAACAGGTAAACTTTAAGTGTTGTCTGCCCGGAAATGTCGTTTGTACAACAGACCATAAACACTATCGCCGTTAATACGGCGGCCGTCAAACAAAACCAAAAAACGCCTTTTTTCAGTCTTTTTTTCATTTTTTCGCTCCACAAAAAGAATTATTTAGAATCTGAGGCTGTTCCAAAACTTCAGTTTTTGGAACAGCGACCTTAGATTTACATGGAAAAGGGGGTATTTGACCACTTTTCCAAGAGGTTGTTTCAAAACCAACCGGGTTTTGGAACAACCTCATCTGTCCATAATGTAGACACTTTATGAAATCGGACCAATTTCCCAATCCCTACCCCTTAACCGCTCCTACCATAATACCTGAAGTAAAGTACCTCTGCAAAAAAGGGTATAATAATACTATCGGTCCGATGGTTACCATAGCGGTGGCCATTTTTATGGTTGATGCCGGCAGATCGAGGGCGGAAATACGCATTTGACCGGCCATTTGGGTCATAAACTCCACGTTTCGCAGCATTTTCATTATCATCATCTGCAGGGGCTGGAGATGGTTGCGATCAATGTAAAGCATGGCCTGAAACCAATTGTTCCAGTAACCCAGCGCGTAAAAAAGGCTTACCGCCGCGATCGACGGCACCGCTACAGGCAGAATAATTTTGAAAAGGATGACGAGTTCGTGGGCGCCGTCCATACGGGCCGACTCGGCAAGGGAAGCGGGAACGGAGGCAAAGAAATTACGCATTAAAAACATATTCCACGGGTTGATCAATATGGGTAAAATCAATACAAGGAGATTGTCTTTCAAATGCAGATAGCGGGAAACAAGCATATATGTCGGTATCAGACCGCCGTTAAAAAGCATGGTGAAGTATACAAAAAAATTGATCTTATTGGCGTATTTCAGTTTCCCTGACGCCAGCGGATAGGCCATTAAAACCGTTACCAAAAGGCTCAACAGCGTTCCGCATACCGTTACAAATATCGACACAGCGTAGGATTGATATATCTGGCTGCTCTTGAACAGCATTTTGTAAGCCGACAGTGAAAACCTGCGGGGGAACAGGGAGAAACCGTCCCGGGCTATGGATAACTCATCGGAAAACGATGCCGACAGCGCAATAACGAATGGTATAAGGCAGACCACCGTAAAAATGAAAATAACGCCGTAACACAGCCCGGTAAGCATGCGGTCTCCCGCGGATTCCCGTATGGTATTTGCTCCGATGGTCATATTGCCGGCCCCCCTAAAATATAGCCGAGCCCGGTTCGAGCCTGCGTGCGATTAGATTTGCGGAATAGACAAAAATTAAACCGAAGACACTTTGCAGCATCCCTACCGCCGTTGCCATGCCGTAATCGCTCATGCTGCGAAGCATACGGTACACGTAGGTATCGATAACGTCTGTGGTGGAAAAAAGCAGAGCGTTATCCTGAACAATACCGTAGATCATGCCAAAATCACCGTAGAATATACGGCCCACGCTGAACAACGTCATCAGTATAACGACAGGCCGCAGATACGGAATGGTGATCCGCATGATGATTTGCAGACGGCTCGCGCCGTCGATGCGGGCAGCCTCAAATATGCCGGTATCCATGCCGGTTATGGCGGCAATGTATACGACAGCCATGTAGCCCGCGCCCTGCCAGATGCGTAATACGACCAGAATAAAGGGCCAGAATTGCGGGGACGAATAAAAATTAATGTCAACGCCGCGGGCACTGAGGAACGTGGGAATAATACCGCCGTCTGCCTGCAAAAAACTCTGCAGGAACAAGGCGATAACCGCCCATGAAATAAAATACGGTAAGATGGAAATGGTCTGGGTAAACCGTTTTGTTTTTTTGTGCCTGATTTCGGAAAACATAATTGCCAGCGTTACGGCGGTAAAGGTCGTAAAAACGATAAACAATATATTGAGATACAAGGTATTCAGCATCACCTTTAGGATTGTGTTATTTACAAACAGGAATTTAAAGTTGGCAAGACCGGCAAAATTACTGCCGAATACGCCGCGTATCAAATTGAATTCCTGAAACGCAATGACGAGGCCCCCCATGGGCAGGTAACTGAACACGAAAAAGAACAGTATACCCGGTACCATTAAAAGGTAAAGCGAGAAATTCTTTTTTATTTCCCCCAAAAAGGAACCCGGGTTTTTTACTGCCATTGTTTTTCCCTGCCGGTTTACCTTGAGTACATCAGCGTACCGAAACCAAGCTGATCGTATCCGCCGCTGGTAGAACCGTAATCCCCGCCGCCGCCTTCGGGGGACATGCCATCCACGCCCATCTTGGTATAATACGCCTTTGATTCCGTAAGCCCTTTCACTTTTACGTAATGATAATAGGGGCCCGACCACATGGGACGGACCGTACCCCTGCTGGAGGAACTGATCTGCGTATGTTTTTCAACCAGGGGATTGGGATATTGATTTTTGTTACCCCACAGCCGGACGTATTCGTGAAAGGGCACATCAAGCCCGGCGACGTTGTACTTCGCCGTGTATTCGCAGGCTTTAAGAAAACGGTTGTCGTCAAGGCCGTAAAAATCGTCGCCCTGATTCCAGGTCAGTTGGCAGATAAAATCCATCAGGGCGATACATAAAGTGGCGTGCCCCTGATCGCGGCCGCTTTCCTGTAACTGCGCCAATTCCTCATTCCCCACCGTATGAAGGTAATTGATCGCCTTGTACCAGTTACCGTTCCCATTGCCGTTTTGAAGGTAATCTATGGCCAGGTTGTAAATATCCCGCCGGTCGCACAGTATACCGATGGCGAGGACGGAAGCCAGGTTACAAAGATCCCAGTTCGCCCAGTAATGATCATCGTGGGTGTCATGATGACGGGTGAGAAAATCCCTGTTTTTGGGGAAGAAAATATTTAACATCCACTGCTGAAAGGCGGAAAAATCAGCCGAGACCCAGCCCGAATAAGCGCGGAGCAGTTCACCGGCCACGGCGAACTGATAGCCGTAAATCCCCGCCGCCAGGCTTTGGTCGGTGGTACCGGTTATTTCGCCGGTGCATATTTTCGCCCACTCATTCAGAATATACACGCCCCGGGCGGCGAAACTGCTGTCCCCGGAGATTCTCCACCGCAGGGCCAATTGGTACGCCGCCGCGGCATCGTTAAAGGCCCGGGAATAATTTTCCGAGGGCCCGCCGGAAGCCGCGCCCCGGACGATCTGCGTTACCGGATTCGGGGTGTACGAAATCTGGGCGTGTGAATTCGCGGTCAGTTTATTCCACCCGGAAACCCAGGGCTCCTCGCCGGCCGCCAGTTTCGCCTTGATCCGGTCAAAATCGGCATCGGTATGGAGGCCGCCAACGTGAAGCAGTGGGGTTGAAACGGGCTTTTGCCTGATTTCATCATCGGAGTAGGCCGCCACGGTAAGGGCAAGCCGTTTGCTTTCAGTTTTACCGGTCCCGGTAACCGATACATAATAGGTCCGGGCTTCAAGGTCGCCGGCGGCGGTGAGGGTAAGGAGCGGGACGCTGAAGGCCGCGCTGACGCCGTTCATAACAGTGGAACCGGCAGCGGTAGTGTAAACCTTCCAAACACCGGTGTATGTACCGGTGAGGGTAAAGGATACAGATTCCTGAGTTTCGCCGGTTTTGAATACGGTGCTTTCCGCTGCCACAGGCGTTGCGGACTGTTCCGGTTCGCCGGTTTCGCCGCCGGTAAGGCCGGGGCAATTACTCAACACAAAAGCCGCAAGCAGCGTTAGTACCAGCAGTCTGAACAAGAACGCCGGTTTCCTCTTTTCCACGGTTCCCGTATCCTTCATCCCTTCTCCTTCTGAAAAAGCCGCCTGAGCCTCAGAGACCGGCATAAACGCCCGTCCGCGGTGAAGCGGACGGGTACTTGCGTTCCGGCAGCCCGCACGGCCGCCAGACAATACTGCTTTTAATCGCCGCTGCCGACGGCATTTAATTGAGCCACCACCGCGGCGACGCCGCTCAGGTCGGCGGCAATCTTGGCCGCTTTGGTAAAGACGTACTTGTACAAGCCGGAATTCCGCATATTCCCGGCAAGCACGGTATTTATGTTGTCAAAGGCGCTTCGGCCGCTAAGCACACTGCCGTATGTACTGGTTGCGGCCTGCGCACCGTTGAGATAGGTCGTTATATCATTACCGGACCGGACAATGGCGATATGGCACCAGGTGTTTAGCGCGGGCGTCCCCATACCGGTTCCCCGTCTTGCGGTCCCTTCGTACAGATTAAACTGCCACGCGTTGGTACTATTGTTGGGCTTTTCAATACGCAGAGAACCATCCGCATTTTTCCCCGTTGGGCCGTACATGACCAGGACATCCTTCGCTGTGCCTCCAACATCCCCCACCTTGTAGTACAGCTCGATAGTCCAGTCCGTTGCCGAGCGAATAAAGGCGCCGCTAAACGGATCCAGGGTAACAGTATTGTCGGCGGCCCCAAAATTAACCACGTTAAAGCCGTTGACTGTCCCAGCGCTGGTATCGGCGGAAAATTGAGACCCGATTGTTCCGATAGACACCGCGTTATTATACAGGGTTCCGATAAATTTGCCGTTGTCAACCTCGTAGCTGATGCTGGTCAGATTCCCGGCCGCCGTGGCGTCTACCGTCCATGTGGCGTACACCGTGACAGCCTCATCACTTATCGGGGAAGAATCGGTAAAAGGTGCCCCCGTACCGGCCGCGGCGGTGTTCCACCCCTGGAACGTATGGCCGCCCCGGGCGGGATTTACCGGCACTTCCACCGTCTGCCCCACCTTTCCCGGCACGACCTGGATAATGGCGCCGCCGGTCCACATGCCCCAGTTCCCATCGAAGGTAACGAGAGCGTCCACCGCTTCGTCAATCCAGTGGGCGTACAGGGTGATGTCTCCGGTTATAACCGTTGACGGCTCGTACTTTATACCCACCGTGGCATCGGTATACCAGCCGTCGAAGTTCTTGGTCGCATGGGTAAGGTCGCTTAAACCGGGCCATTCCGCCGCGGCCACGGTTCCGCCCGCGCCGCCGATAGAGTTTACCGTAGCGGTTTTTGTGGTTCCACCGGAGATGAAAGTTCCGTCGTTGGCGTTAAAGGTAACGGTGAAGGTTTCGACCTGGTTTAGCTGGTTCACCACCGTGGTAACACCGGCGGCGCTAGGAATTATGGCGCTGCTATGGACCTTAAACTGGTAGAACTTGAGGTAATTCGCGCCGAAATAATTGTAGAACAGGGATTTGAAGTAATTGTTTGAAGCCAGCATACTGAAACTTGTCGTCCCGTCTTCTTTCAATTCGCCGTTCAGGTAAACGTCAATATTATCGCCGCTCTTGACATAGGCTATGTGGAACCAGCGGTTTGCGGCAAAAACGGGGGAACCGGCGGGGGAAGAAGAATTTAGCGCGGTCTGAGTACGGGTAGAACCGCTGTTACCGGTACGGACAATAAAATACCAGTTCGGATTTTCAACCCAGATACCGCCGTAATTCTTGTCGTTGTTGAGCCGGGCGAAATTCAGGGGGTTGGGATTGTTGCCCGTACCCGTCGCCAGGACATAAAACTCCACAGTCCAATCGGTTTTGGTCAACAAGGCTCCGGCCTGGGGGCCGAAGTTAAAGCGGTTGCCGTTGGAGACTTTGAGCGTATCGATGGTTTCAACAGCCGGACTTCCCGGTAACACCGCCCCGTTGGCGTCCACCGGGGGAACGGCAAAGGTCTCGTTATAGCTGCCGCCTGAAAGCGTACCCGCAACGGCGTCCCCCGCCCCGTTTACCGCGTAACTCACCGTGCTTATGCCCAGACTGTTGTCCCATTCCCACCGGGCGTAAACCGTAATGTCCTCCGTTACCGGTGTTAAGGTGGTAAGTTCCGTGCCCCAATTCTCCGTTCCGTCACTAGTGGAATCGGATTTTCCGGTATACCAGCCCGCGACCCTAAATCCTTTCAGGACCGGTACGGGCAGGGCTCCCGTTTCCCCCACGGCGTGGCCGGTTTTTACTTCCACAATCCGGGTCTTTGCCCCATCGTCAAAAGCGCCGATGTGGGCGTCAAAGGTAACGTTGTAGCGCTGGATATATGCGCCCCAGCGGGCGTACAGAACGGTATCCGCCGTTATGACCGCCCCCTTGCCGACAAGTTCGCCGTCCTCAACCCCGGTGTACCAGCCGTCAAATTCACTGCCTGTTTTTTCGGGATCGGCGGGCCATTCGGAATCCGGCACTTTCCCGTCGCCGGGATAGGTTACGGTCGCCGTTTTGGCCGCTGTTGAGCCGCCGCTAAACTCCCCGCCGTTAGGGTTAAAGGTAACGGTGTAACTTATGGCCCCCCCGTTCCATCTGGCGTATACGGTCATATCGCCGGTTACTTCCGTTTCGGTTGTAAAGGGCGCTTCCCAGAGATCTTTGTCGATATACCAGCCGATAAAAACATCGTTCGACTTGGCAGGATCCGAAGGAAACCGGTTTGCCGTTACCGTTTTATTGGGACTGGCTACGGTTACCTGCCTCGTATCGGCGTTGTTAATTTTACCGCCATTGGCATCGAAGGTAACGGTAAAAGACCAATTCCAGCGGGCGTAGATCGTTATATCCCGGCCTACCACCTGGGAAAAATCGTATTGGGTATTTCCCTCCGCGGTCGTGTACCAGCCAGAAAAGGTATAACCGCCGTCCCTTGCGGGTTCGGCAAGTTCACCCAGCGTCAGGACAGTACCGTTTTCTTTTACGATGCTTACGGTATTTTCACCGTCCTCAAAATAGCCGCCCGAAGCATCCAGAATAATCGTAACCGTTTCAGAATTGTTGTTGAGATTTGGCGTAGTTAAGGGATTACAGCCGCCAAAAAACAGGGCGGCCATCACCGCGAACATAAGTCCCGCCGGAAACAGGCGGTATATTTTGTTTTTCCGTTTCATAAAAACATCTCCTGTAAGGCGCGTTCAAAACTCCGGTTTTAAGCGCGCCTTCTGTTTAAAGTTCCAGTGGCAGTCGTTCGGAAACTTCAAACCAATGGTTTGCGGTTTCCGAACAACGCTAAGGTTGATTTACCGTGAGGGCAAGCCGTTCACTTTCGGCCCGGTCCCGTTCGGTAACCGATACATAATAGGTAAGGGAATCAAGGTTGTTGGCGGCGCTGGTCAACATCAGTTTGGAAGAAGGCTCGCCGGTCCCCGCGCTGAGGGTCTTTTGGTAAGTCACAAAAATACCGTCCAGTGTTTTGCCGCCGGTATCCGTGTCATAGACCTTCCAGATACTGCCGGCGGGGTGTATACTGGTGAGGGTAAAGGTAACGGACTTTTGTACCGCCGATGTTTTGACCACCGTGGCTGCCGCAGCCGTTGGCGCGGCGGAGGGATCAATTTCGGGCGCTTCACCCGGACAGCCGGCAAAAAGACCCGCGAAAAAAAGCAGGGCCGGCAGCAAAAAGGCAAGACGGTTCGTCCGCCGTTCCGTTAAAAACAAATTCATATATTACTCTCCGTTTAATGCGTTTACGATTGCTGAAACACCCGCGAAATCGGCCTCTGTTTTGATGCCTTTGGTAAAGGTTATCTGATAAAGCTTCGCATTGTTCAGCGCGGTGGTGAACAGGCAGTGGGTTACGGACTTAAACGCGGCGTTACTAAAGGCAGGACAGTTTCTGTCCTGCATAAACTCGCCGTTCAAGTAGGTTTTTAACGCTCCGCCATTTCTGGCAATGGCCATGTGATACCACCGGTTACGGCTCCCCGTGGAGGAAAGCCCAAAGTCAGGCCGGTCACCCGTATTGGGCCGGTAAATCCAGAGGCCGTGACCTTCCATCCAGAAAGCGCCGTCGTTTTCGGCGCCTGTGCCGTAAAACCGGATAGCCTTCGCCGCTCCGGCGGCCACGGTGTCCCCCAAATTGATGTACAGTTCGATGGTCCACTCGTTTTCGGCCAGATATGAACCTCCCATCTGACCGATGTCCAGCGTACCGGTAGTGGTATTGGCAGGGAATTCCAGTACCCGGTAAGCATTGATCGTACCGGTGCTAGTGCCGGTATTATCTATGGGACGGATGATGCCGCCGTTTGGTATGGTTCCCACAAATTCGCCGTCTTCATTAACGCCATAGGTGATAGTATCAATGGCGGAATAGGTCCACTTGGCGAATACCTCTTTATCCCTGGTTATCCGGGTATCTTTGTCAAAGGCCACGTTATCCGCGGTAAACCAGCCTTCCAGCGGGAAGTCCGCCATTGCGGGGGTTTCGGGCCAGGATCCCGCTTCCTCAAGCGTAGTCGCCGCGGGGGCGTTTATCTTAACTTCCTTGCGTAATTCCGCCGGTCCCCAGCCGCCGCCGTTGGCGTTAAAGGTAACGGCAAACTCCTGGGGGCCGCTATACCAGTAGGCGTAAGACTGGGCTCCGTTTTCAGACAGGTTAAGGCCGGTAACCGGCGTCGTATTACCGAGCTCTTTGGCATAATCAGGCGTGCCCCCCGGCATTTCGGTAAACCAGCCGCCAAAAGCGTTATTGCCACTTGCCGGAAACGGCATATTGGATATTGTCCACGGCGGCCTTTTTACATTAACCGTAAAGATTTCGCCGCTGCCGTTTATGGTCCCGCCGTTGGGATTAAAAACAACGCGGTAATCTTTCGATGGATCGGCCCCGTTGCCCCAATAGGCGTAGAGGGCAAGATCCCGGTTGACCTCCCAGGGCGGTTCAAACAGATCACCTTCTTCCGCACGGTCATACCAGCCCCGGAATTGATATCCGGAGTAGTATGGTTCAGGTAATTCCTCGAGCAATTCTCCCGCATACATATTCAGCTTCATGCTGTAGGTTGGTTTTGAACTTTCCGTGGTCTGTTCCGCGGCGGTGTCAAAAGTTATGATATGGGTCTTCGCAGTTTCTCCTCCCAGATCGCAGCCCGGCAGAATCACAAATGCCAGCGGCAAAAGTACCGTGACCACCGTTATCGCCTTTGTAAAAAATCGTTTCATAATAAACCCCGCCTTGTTAATTTATGCCCAGTTCCCGAATCAAATCCGGCCCCGCTATAAGGAACGATCCGTAAGCCGGGGGAGAATCCGATCCATCATACTGTTCACCGTCCCGGGTGAGATATGATTCGGTCCAGGGCATGGAAAAGCCCCGCCGCCGGTGGTAGTGGTTGTAAACAGTCTCAAATGCGGGTTTCCCGCTTCCCCGGCTCCCGGAACCGGGCGACCCTACCCCGATAAGATTGCCGTAAATATTTTCCGGGTTGTGACCTGAAACATCATCCCAGTTGGGATCGAAATAGTACCACGCGCTGTAGGGATCAAATTCCATAGGCGTGTGGGTCCAGTTGTTGTCCCCGGTATTGTACCGGGCGGTAAATTCACTGCCCTTCCACAGCGAGCTGTCAAAGGCCGTGTATACATCATCACCCTGTTTGTATGCCATCTCGCACACCATGCCCAGCTTCATAATGCCCAATACGGCATGCCCCTGATCCCGTTTGGTTTCCTGGGTCTGGCCGGTTACGGGGTGGACGTAATTGGCGAGGTTGCCGTTGTCAAAACCGCCCAGCCAGAAATTCAGGGATTTGTTGTACATTTCCTGATCATCAAGAAAAATCGCCATCCCCATATAGGCCGACGTAACGATAAGGCCGACGTTTCCCTGGGTGTTCGGCGTAATGGCGTAAAACCGTTCCATGCTCTCGATCCAGACATTCCGCATGGAATTTTCGATGTTCACAAACTGGCGGGCAGTCAGTCCCGAGCTTTTGTGGTTCACCGTATCCTTGCCGTGTTTCAGGAGTTCCGCGGCGCAGGCGAATACCGCGCCCTGTAGACCGGTCATAAGCCGGTAATCCCCGGTACCGCCGTCCTTCAGGCCCCTGGCAGTCTGGGAATAGGCGTCCAGGATCTCAAAAGATTTCATGGCATGCCGTTTATCCCCCGTAAGCATCCACATCAGGGCGTTGAGATACGCGGCCTGGAAATCGGTTTCAATATTGGTTTTGTTGCTGCCGTACACCCCGTCCCGGGCAAGGTACACGTAGGGGCCTTTTAAAGTGTAGGTGTGCTGGGCGCTGCTGTTGGCTCTGAGGCTGTTCCAGGAACTCCGGGCCCGGTATTCGGCATAGCCCCTGCGGTTCCCGGCCTTGAGTTCCCGCCAGGCCGCCCATTTTTCCGGTTCCACCACCGATTCATTGGTGTTAAAGTCCTGTCCCGAAGCCGTCGCCGGATTTAATTCCGCCGCCGGATCGGCGGGCGGCGTGGCGGGAGTTACGGCCTGTGATATATCGGTTACGGCCGTATACACTCCATCCCCGTCATTGTCGGTCCACTCAATAATGCCTTCCCACCGGTCAATCAGTTTTCTAAGGGCCTCCATATCTTCCTGGGTATGAAGTACGCCCGGATGGAGAAATCCGTTCCGGGGCGTATACCCCGTGGGACTCATTTTGCATCCTGAAAACAGAATAAGGGCAGGTAGAAGCAGCGCCGGTATAATTTTTTTCATATATGCCTCCTGTATACCCTCATGTTTAGAAACCCAGGTGGAAATAAACAGGGATAGTAATCAGGGTGTCCAGTTTACTGGGGCCCGACCGGTCTACCCCCAGCCCTTCACCGCCCGCATAGGAAATGCCGGCCCTGATGTAGCAGTCGGCGTTTACAAAATTCCACTGCGCATAAGCGCCGAAGCCGTATTTCACGCCCCCCTTCTTGTTGAGCCTGTCGTAATAATTCTCATCGCCGTAAATTTCAATACCCCCGTCGCCGGCAACGCTAAAGCGGTCGTTGAATTTATAGGAAGGGGAAAAATAAATTTTCGTTACCGGGGCCATGTCTGTTCTGCCGCTGCCGGTAGGTTCGCTGTATCCGCCGAAGCTGAACTCGCCGCCGCCGCGCAGGGACAGATCAAAACCAAAATCGTACTGTATCCCCAAAGACACCCGGTGGGGTTCAAGGTAATTCCCCACGGTAATTCTTGGTTCGTAATAGACAATCTCGCCTGAGTCATTAAGAGCGGGAACCAGGACAGTGGGGTCCATAACAAGGAGGGACAAGGTTCCGCCCAATTCCGCGGTTAAACCGGGCAAGCCGGTATAGGCAAAGGCCGCCTGAAAGCGGGGGCCGTTGTTGCTGTCGTTATTATCGCTGTCGGCAATCTTTCTGGTGTTGGGGGCGGGATGAACGCCGATGTACTGAAACCGCGCGGAACCGATATTGGGAATATCGTAACCCACGGCGGCCTGAATATTTTCAAGCATATATTTCGCTTCCGTATAGCCACCGTATATGCCCCGGTTATTGGCGCTGTTGGCTTCGATAATGTTGTACATCATGGCTCCCAGGTAGAGGTTTTTCAGGGCCGGAACCAAATCGCCGAAGGGACCGGGAAATTCCAGGGCTATGGCGTCCCTGCCCTCAAACCTGGTGAAAATACTGTCCGTGCCGCCATCCCCAACGCCAAGGTAATCCCCCCAGTTAAAGCCCTCCACCTTGCCGCGGAGGGTGTCAATGTTAAAGCGGCCCACGTCTATTTTGAACCACTCAAAGGGCCTGTACCATCCGTAGAACATATCCAGTTCGATGCTGTCAATAAAGTTGAGAATGTCCTGCTGCCGGTTGTCATACCACCAGGGGTAGAGGGCGATTTCCGCATAAAGCCCCACCGTATCCTTCAAGTCGGCGGTGAAGGTGAGGCTTAACTTGCTCCGGTTGTCGTTATTTCCCCCAAAGCCGCTTACCACGATAGGGTCCCCTATGGGCGTCCATTCGGGGTCATCCCGATCCACATAGTCAATAACCTGAACCATCGCCGCCGCTTCCATCCCGCCGCCGACAGAAATTTCGGCAAAAACTTCCCCCGCTGTTATCAAACATACAACCAATACCAACATTAATTTTTTCATTTACTTTTCCCGCTCCTTTCGATTTTTGAGAGAAGCCGCCAACGGCTGCCCGAACCCCTCATAAATAAGACCACAAAGGCCGTTCCTCATTTGTAAATAAAGAAATCAAAATCAACGATTTCGCACCAATACTGGCTTGCTGTAGAGGTATTAACAGCCGAGCGCATATCAAAATTCAACATCCGCAACTGGTTGTAATCAAAATTGTCCGGGTTGTTATCCGGGTAATCGCTCAGGGCCTCGACATTTTTTACCGCTTTGTAAAAGGGAACCACAATTTCCTTGTAGTTTGTTGGATTTGCGGCTCCGGCTTCGTAATCGTGGGCCTTAAACCCTACGCCCCAGACGGCCCAGCGGTAGGAAAAATCAAGAAATTTAACGGTAACTTCGGTACAATTGGTACGATATTTGAAGACAATGCCATCATAGGCACTGGCGTCGAAGGGTACCCCCCTGATATCAAGATCGCCGTCAATGTTCCATACCCGCACGCCGTCATAGGGCCTCCCCTCCGCATCGCCGGCAGCCGTCGCGTTGGTACTGTCCAGTCTCCAGGTTTCCCCGGAGTCGGCTTCGTTCGGGACCAGCCAGCCGCAGTCGTTCCCGTGATTCGCCATAGCTTTGGCGCCGATTGAAAAGACATCGCTCAGATTAACCGGAATCCGCTCAATCTCACTGCCCGGCACTTCACCGCAGCCTGAAAAAACCAAGGTGAACGCTAGCGCCGCTATTACGAACAGCCGCCCCGTCATCCCTATTGTTTTTTTCATAAAAACCTCCTGATTACCGTTTTCATAAATTTCATAGGCGGAAGCTTTTTAGTTCCCGCTGTAAGAAGATTTATCACTGGAATTCAGGCGGTGTATACTGACAATTTTTAACAAAATTCAAAAATGTTAAAAAACAAACCATGGCGGGAAGTTCGAATTTTAACACTCCCGGGAGCGTTAAAATTCGAACCAGAGAGGGGACCTTTAACTGTCCAGATAATCCTGAACCTGGCGGACGATTGCATCCTTGACTTTGGCAAGCCCGGCGGCTTCCATTTGACGGTTCATTTCCCGGAGGATCGCGGCGGGGTCTTCGTAGGCTCCACATAACAGGGCGTTATGGTACTTTTTTAATATGACCCGGATATTTGCCAGCTCGCTGATAATTTCCCGGTCATCGAGGACAAAATCTGAAACCGGTATACGGGTAAAGGCATCGGGGGCATACTGATATTCAAACAGGCTTCTCACGTCCTCAGGCAGCCCCGCGGGAATACGGATAAAACGGGGGTTCCAGGTTAATTCATAGCCGGGGAACAGATACCGATCCGCCTCGGAAAGCAGGGGATTCGGAACCGGTGTGGATGAATCATCCGCCATATTCCAGTGAACACCCCTGATACCGTATGAAAACAAATCGTTATGTTCCCGGGATTCAAAAACCCAATTCAAAAATTCAAAAACCTTTTCCGTTTTAGAGGAATTCCGGGGAACGCATAAATAATTCCACGCCCGGAACGACAGGGCGATGCTTCCCTTTTCCCGGTTCCTGGCGGCCTCAATGTACGGCCAGAAAGCGATCGACGCCTGGGGCAGATGGGTTTTCAGGGTATTTTGCCACCGGCTGAATTCGCTGACCGCTCCTTCTCCGGCGGCGGCAAAACCATTAAAAAACAGGGGACCCGCCTGTTCCCGCATCACCGAATCTTCGCTCACATAGACGTTCCACTTTGCCGCCTCCAGAAAATAACGGTTGAAACCCTCAAAGGTATTATATGGGTTGGGATAGGCCGTATAGGAGTCTTCGGGATCGCCGTAGGCCGATACGCCGGTTACCCGCTTCCCATCGGACGAAAGTCCCACAAAAAACAGTTCCCTGACGCCGCCAATGATGCCTTCTATTGGGTAAATACCTTTCGCCGCCATGTCCCAGGTTGCGTCAAACATCATATAAAAACCCCGGTTGTTTTGTATGGATATGGGAATCATACCTTTTTCTTCCCGCAATATGGTTTCAAAAAAAAAGCGGAGATCATCGTAGCTTTGTATCGTAATGCCGTAGGCGTCGGCCAGGTCTTTCCGGTAATAGATACCGGGAATATCCAGCGGCGCGTTCATAATGGGGATGCCATAGATACCGCCGAAAAAATGGTTGCTGTCAAGAAAGGCGGGAGGAAAGGCTGAGCGGAGGCTCGAAAGGGCAGGATTGTCAAAATAACCGCTCAGTTCCTTGTAAACATTTTTTTGTATCAGAGAATTCAGATTCATCCAGGGTGCGTTAAAAACCAGATCCGCTTCGGTACCGGTACTGGCAATCAAGGCTATCCGTTCCAGGTAGTCATCCCGGAGCATGGTATGAATCCGGATATCGATATTCAGCGTTTCCCTGGTTTGTTGTTCAAATTCCGCTATCACCTGATCCACATTCCGGTAGGTTTCATTGGAAGCGAACATATATATATTGATAACCGTTGCCTCCCCACCGGATTGAAGGGGACTTTTTCCGCCGCATGAAAACAGGTGGAGAAAAAGGGCGCAAAACGCCGCAGCCGGAACCCACGCCGCCGGAAGGGGAATCCGCTTTGCGAAACGTAATTTATGTGACATTTTCCGCATTATGTTTTCCATAATTATCACTACTCCCTCCATCGCCATATTTTTTACGGTACATTTCAGCGGTCAGCCCGGTAGACTGCTTAAAAATCACATAAAAATGTTTGGCGTTGAGAAAACCGGCCCGTTCCACGATTTCATGGACATGCATATTCGTCTCGACCAGCATCTTTTTAACATATTCCAGCCTCGTATCGGTCAGGTATTTGGAAAGGGATATGCCCTTGACGGCCTTAAAAATGGCCCGCAGATAATTGGGGGACAGGCCGATATGTTCGGCAATCGTTTCTATGCTTATAGTGCCGTTTGAAAAATTACGGTTAATATAATCGGCGGCCATTTGTACCCATTCGTTTTTTCGGGTTTCAGAAACCGCCACCGCCCTGGCCTTCATTTCGGCAAAACGTTCAATACCGGATTCGAGTTTTTGTACGGTCGATACAAGGTCAAGATATTCATGCCGCAGGTCATCGTAGACCTTCATGGAAAGGTTCAGATCTTTTTGGTTTTTTATATCATTGACGGTCCGCATGAGATCATACAGCGGGGTATACATATACTTGGATAGAAAAAAGGATATAACCAGGCTGGCCAGCATAAACAGAACGCTGATAACCGTCATAACGGTTTGTATTCTGTTGAAATTGGCGAGCAGCTCCGCTTTATTGCCAAGGCCGATAAACACCCAGCCCAGAGACGGGGATTTTTTATAGGTAACGAGGTAATCCGTTACCCCCCCCCCCCCTCCCCCCCGTCCGGGGTGGTACGTAAAGGAATCGTTCGCAAGTCCTGAACCGGTAATCATGCGGTACAGCTCATCTTCACACAGGTTTTTGTTTATCATGTCCGGATCGGAATCGCTGATAATAACGCCATTCCGGTCAATCACCAGGGTTGCATGTCCTTTGTCAAACAGGGGACCTTCGATTAACTTTTGAAAATACCCCTGATCAATATTGACAATAAATGCCGGCGTGCTCATACCGCGGTTCAGGCCAAAAAAAACGCTGATCCAGTTTTCATCTACCGTAAACGCTCCGTAGGTATCGGTAAACTTGACCTTTCTGGACAAAAAAACCGGCTTTTCATTTTGATCTTCCACCATCAGTACCGCATCACGATCAAACATTTCCGCCCGTCCGGCAATGCCGGCGGCGCCGTTAAAGCAGTAAAAAAAGGCGTCCTCGCCGGGGTTGTAAATGTACAGGGAACGGACCAGCCTGTTGCTTTTCACTTCCTCTCGCAGCCGCGCAAAGATCATCATATAGTCATCGGATTTTCGTAAAGCCTCGCCGTACATGGCTTTTATTATCACGTCATCGCTTGAATACACCTGAAACAAACGGTTATAGAGCGACTCAAAGAGCAGTTCGGTGATGCTGTAAGACTGTTCCATGTATTGCCGCGATTTTTCTTCGATTTCCTGTATATACTGCCCCTTGATTATCCCCATAATCAGACCGGATACCAGAAACATAACAAAAGCGCCGACCACAAAAAACAGCAACATCGTGCGGAAAATGAGGGAATTCTTTTTAATATACTGAAACGCCCGGGCAACAAACGGCATAAGTCCCCATCCGAAAATTTTTCTTACACTAGACTTGTTCGACAACCCGGTTGGTTGTCTCACAAGTCTTACAAAATGCCTCACATTTTGCGGTTTTCAGCGGAAGTTGTTCGGAAACTTGAGGTTTCCGAACAGCTCTACTATTATAGCACATAAAAAGAATTTAACGGCTTTTTACGTGGTAATTTTGAGGATTTTTTCAAAACCCGGTTGTTTTTGCATGTCAAATTTTATGAGAGACGCGGGACTCCCCTCCGGCGCCGGACTTCCTGTCCTCCGCCTCCGGGCCGCCTTTTTGGCTAAACCGCCATCCCTGGCGCTTTACCTCCACAAGCCTCCCGGCTTGTGAAGGCCGCCAAAAAGGTTCGAGTCCCGCTTTGGACGGGTCATGGCTGCTTTTGGAGAGTATGTCTAACAGATACCGCAGGATAAAAAATGTTGAGAGACGCGGGACTCGAACCCACCACCTTCAGCTCCGGAGGCTGACGCTCTATCCAGATGAGCTAGTCTCTCTGTAACCTTTATACCATAACTGAATAACTCAAAGCTGTCAACCGCCCGCCCGCAATGTCTCATTATAAAAATCTTACCTAAATGAGGCTGTTCCAAAACTTCAGTTTTTGGAACAGCAACCTTGCATGGAAAAGCGGGCATTTGACCGCTTTTCCAAGAGGTTGTTTCAAAACCAACCGGGTTTTGGAACAACCTCAAATTACACCGGTTCCTGCCCGCATTACGTCAATCGGGGATTTTGCCCCGGTCCGGACAACAAGAATTGGCGAAGGAGGGAAAATTCGCTATTCTTCAAATCAGGAGAATATATGGAGCCTATCATTTTAGCGTCCGGCTCGCTACGGAGGCAGGAATTTTTCCGCCTTCTGGGGCTGCCGTTCAGCATCATGCCTCCCCTCATTGACGAAACTATTGTCCAGGGAGTGGAACCCCGAAAAATGGCGGAAAATTTCGCGGCCAGGAAAGTAAAAAAGGTGGTTGAATTAATGAAAGGACGGATACCGGCCTGGGTCTGCGGGGCGGATACGATTATTTCAGTGGACGGAGATATTTACGGTAAGCCGAAGGACCGGGAGGACGCGGGGGCCATGCTTTCCCGGCTCCAGGGACGGGAGCATGAGGTTATTACCGCGGTGGCCCTGAAAAACCGGGAAGGGGTCATTGACTGCCGTTCCGTGATCAGCTCGGTGTCTTTCGCGCGTCTTTCGGAACAGGAAATCGAATGGTATCTCAATACCGGGGAATGGCAGGGGGTGGCGGGGTCCTACAAGATTCAGGGGCTGGCGTCCTGTTACATCACCGGCATAAAAGGCTCCCCCAGCGCGGTGGTGGGCTTGCCAATGAACGAATTTTATGTCATGTTAAGGGATAATGGTTATCCCTATGGGGGATGACGGGTCAAAGGGCGTTGCTTTTTGACCGGAGCGTTTCTGAAAAACCCAGGCGGATTTTCAGAAACGCATATTTTCCGCCGCCGGACGGGTTTTGCCCGTTTCCGGGGGTGAGATACAGGGAAGGTTGCGAAAAAGCGGCGCCTCCGGGTCCGGCTTTTTGCACGGGAGGATATTTTGGCTGTAGTTACCATGAAAAGTCTCCTGGAATCAGGGGTACATTTCGGCCATCAGGTGAAACGCTGGGACCCGCGGATGAAAAAGTACATCTTCGCGGAACGGAACGGCATTCACATCATCGACTTGCAGAAGACCATTCAGGCGATCAAGGACGCCTACGAAGCGGTCCGCAAAACCGTGGGGGCGGGAAAAACCGTCCTCTTCGTGGGAACAAAAAAACAGGCCCAGCAGGCGATCCAAAAAGAAGCGGAACGCTGCGGCATGTTTTATGTGAACAACCGCTGGCTCGGCGGGATGCTCACCAATTTTTTTACCATCAAAAAGTCCCTGCTCCGTTTAAAAAAACTGGAAAAGATGGAAATAGACGGGACCTTTGAAAACCTCACCAAAAAAGAGATCGCCTCCCTGGGTAAGGAACGGGCGAAACTCCAGAAAAACCTGGGGGGCATAAAGGAAATGAAGGACCCGCCGGGGATCCTTTTTATCATCGACACCCGGAAAGAAGCTATCGCGGTGGCGGAAGCCCAGCGGATGGGTATACCCATTGTGGCGGTAGTGGACACCAACTGTAACCCCGAAGGCATAAATTATCCCATCCCCGGTAATGACGACGCGATCCGGGCCATCACCCTCTTTACCCAGATCGTTGCCAACGCGGTAGTGGAAGCGGATAACGAAGTGGGGCTCAAAATCATCGAAACCCTGGGTGATGAAGACGAGGACATGGAAGATATTATGACCGATGTATCGATCAAGGAAGAGGATCGGGAAATCGACATCGAATCCTATTCTACCGAGCCACCTGTTGTGGAAAACGTTGTCCAGGAAACCGGAACGGGTCCGGGAGTTGATGAAGAAGATCAGCTTCCGGTGGACGTAGACAAAGTATACGGAGAAGAATAATGGAAATCAGCGCGGCGGATGTAAAGAAGCTTCGGGAAAAAACCGGGGCGGGAATGATGGAATGTAAAAAAGCCCTTGTCGATTCGGAAGGCGATTTTGCCGGCGCCGAAAAGCTCCTCAAGGAAAAGGGGCTTGCGGCGGTGGAGAAACGGGCCGGCCGGGCCACCAACGAAGGCAAGGTTTTTGTGAAAATCAGCGATGACGGCGCCAAAGCGGCCCTGGTGGAGCTGGCCTCGGAAACGGACTTTGTGGCCCGGAACCCGGAATTTATCGCCCTGGGGGATATTATTGCCGGCAAAGTTTTAGAAAAAGACTGCGCCGGGCCGAATGAAGAGCTTTCCGCCCTGGTGACGGATCTGGCCACCAAAATCCGGGAAAACATGAGCCTGAAACGGCTTACCCTGGTAAAGGCCGCAGCCAATGAATACCTTACCCGGTATATCCACGGGGACGGCAATATCGGCGTGGTGGTCAAAATGGAATCGGACAAGCCCGAAATCTTCAAAAGTGAAGACGCCAAAAATTTTGCCTTTACGATTGCCCTGCACATCGCGGCCTTTAATCCCCTGGCCCTGGACCGGACAAAAATCGATCCCGCCTACCTCAAAGAGCAGGAAGAGATTTTCCGCAAGCAGATGGAGGGGGACGAAAAGCTTAACGGTAAGCCCGCCAACGTGATCGACAATATCCTCAAGGGAAAGATCAGCAAGTACTTGTCGGATATTTGCCTCCTGGAACAGGCGTATGTGAAGGATGAGAAATTTACCGTGGCCCAGGCCCTAGCCGATTGCGGCAAGAAATTGGGGGCGGCCATCAGTGTCAAGGATTATGTCTATTATAAAGTAGGGGCATAACATGGCGGACGTTTTATTATCATCCGAAGAACGGATGAAAAAAACCGTGGCAAACCTCAAAGAAGGTTTTGCCTCCCTCCGAACCGGCCGGGCTTCGGCGTCCCTCTTTGACAAAATCCGGGTGGACTGCTACGGGGAGAAATCACCCCTGAACCAGGTGGCCAATATTTCCATCCCCGAGGCCCGGCTCATCGTGATCCAGCCCTGGGATAAAAACCTGATCGGAGAAATCGAAAAGGCCATCCGCAGCTCGGAACTGTCCCTCAACCCCTCCAACGACGGCAAGGTGATCCGCATCAGTATTCCGCCCCTCACGGAGGAACGGCGGAAGGAACTGGTGAAGCTGGCGAAAAACCAGGCCGAGCAGTCGAGGGTGGCGGTGCGGAATATCCGCCGGGACGGCAACGAGGAACTCAAAAAACTGCTCAAGGATTCTTCCATTACCGAAGATGATGAAAGCAAGTCCTCGGCGGAATTGCAGAAGCTGACGGATAATTACATCACCAGGGTGAATCAGGTTCTGGAAGAAAAAGAAAAAGAAATTTTGGAAGTCTAATGCCCGGAGCCCCAGGAAAAGAACGCGCGGAAAAGGTGTATGGTCCTCCGGAAAAACCGGTTCCGGCCCATGTGGGAATTATTATGGACGGGAACGGCCGCTGGGCCCAAAGCCGGGGCCTTCCCCGTACTCAGGGGCATCTTGAGGGGCTCAAGGCGGCAAAACGGATTGTAAAGGCGGCCAGCGATTTGGGAATTCTATACCTCACCCTCTATGTATTTTCCACGGAAAACTGGAAACGGGCCGGGGAAGAAGTGGGTTTTATCATGTCTTTAATTAAAAAATATCTCCGGGGAGAACTGAATTTTTACCGGGAAAACCGCATCCGTATCCGCCACGCGGGAGACCCGGCGGGGCTTTCCCCGGATATTGTGGCGGATCTGCGAACTGCCGCAGAGGATACCAAAAATTTCGGGGGAATGCAGGTGATCCTGGCCCTGAACTACGGCGGCCGGGACGAGATAGTCCGGGCGCTACGGCGGTTTGCTAAGGATGCCGGCAGCGGTATATGCCCCGGCGGTTCCGTAACGGAGGAGGCAATCCGGGCGCGGCTTGACAACCCCGATGTGCCGGACCCGGACCTGGTTGTCCGTACCGCCGGGGAATTCAGGATCAGCAATTTTCTCCTCTGGGAAGGGGCCTATGCGGAATATGTTATTTCCCCAAAATTGTGGCCCGACTTTACCGAAGAAGACCTTGTCTTGGCGGTGAATGATTACCGGAACCGGGACCGCCGTTTTGGGGGCATAGTTTCCGCGGAACGCGGATTTAACGCCGGGAAAGAGACGCGGCCCGCGGAGAAAGCGAGGGCGGACGGATGAATATAAAAAAACTAATCTCCCGGCTGGCGGTTTTTTTCATCGGCCTTCCCCTTATCGCGGCGCTGGTGATTTATCTCCCCCAGCTTAACCACCTTGCCATAAATATCGCCGCGGTGGTTTTCAGCGCCCTGGGGGCGGTGGAGTTCGCGGGAATTCTCAAAAAGAAAAATCTTTCCCTGCCCGTGGTGGAAGCGGTTTTTCTCGGCGCGGCGGCCCCGGCGGCGATGACCGCGGTGGTGAGTTTCGGCGCTCCCATTCTGGCGTTGCCCGCGTTTATGGCCGCCGGGGCCTCGTGGGTTTTGATTTCCCGGATTTTTTCCCCGGAGAAAAAACTGGAAAATTTTATGGGCCGGACCGCCGCGGGTTTTGCGGTCCTCATTTACCCCGGCCTGTTTATGAGCTGGATCGTCCGGCTGAGTTTTTTGCCCAAAACGGAAATTATCATTTTAACGTTTTTAAGCAGTGTGTTTGCCAACGATTCTTTGGCCTGGACTACGGGGATGCTTTTCGGCAAGGGAAACCGGGGGATTATCCCGGCGAGCCCCAACAAAAGCATTGCCGGGTTTATCGGGGGTTTTGCCGCGTCCGCTCTGGTCGGTTTTTTGGGGGTCTTTCTTTTTCCCGAAGCCTTCAGGCCCCGGTTCCCCGCCCTGCCTTCGGGACTTATTTTGGGATTTGCCACAGGAATCGCCGGGTCATTGGGGGATCTGGGAGAATCGGCGATAAAACGGAGCGCCGATGTAAAAGATTCCGGCTTCCTCATCCCCGGCAGGGGCGGCGTTCTTGATTCCATTGATTCCCTGTCCCTGGCCGCGCCGGTATTTTATCTGGTCTGCCGTCTCCTCTTTTATTAGGGTTTTTTATTACCATGAAAAAAAGAATTGCCCTGCTGGGGGCTACCGGCTCTATCGGAAAAAGTACGCTGGATGTGATCCGCCGGGGAAAAGATGATTTTGAAGTTGTTCTCCTCTCAAGCCACACCGGCGCGGCGGCCCTGCGGGAACTGGGGAAGGAATTCCCCGGCGCGCGTCTGGCCCTTTCCGGCGGAGCGGCGGCGGAGGGCGTTTCTTTTCCCGGTCCCGGCGGACTTCTGCGGGCCATAGCCGAAACAGGGGCGGACATTACGGTGAACGGCGTCTCCGGCGCCGCGGGGCTTCTGCCCTCACTGGCGGCGATTGACGCCGGTTCGGATCTGGCCCTGGCAAACAAGGAAACGATAGTTATGGCGGGCCCCCTGGTTTTTGATCGGGCCCGGGAAAAAAAGGTAAAAATCCTGCCGGTGGATTCGGAACATTCGGCGATCTTTCACCTTGTCGAGGCCCACGGGGCGGAGGGGGTGGAGGAAATTCTCCTTACCGCTTCCGGGGGGCCGTTCAGGAAATTGTCCCGGGAACAGATGGCGGCGGTTAGCGCCAAAGACGCATTGGCCCACCCCACCTGGAATATGGGGCCCAAAATTACCGTTGATTCCGCCTCCCTGGCGAACAAGGGCCTTGAGGTGATCGAGGCGGTACGGCTTTTTGGCATGGCGCCGGAAAAGATCAGCGTCCTTATTCACCCCCAGAGCGTGGTTCATTCCATGGTACGGATGAAAGACGGGGCGGTTTACGCCCAGCTTTCCCGGCCCGACATGCGGCTTCCCATCCACGAAGCCCTGTACTGGCCGGAAACGCGGCCTTCGCCCTTTGGGAAGCTCGATTTCCGGGGGCTCTCCCTGGATTTTGAAGCCCCTGACACGGAACGGTTTCCCATGCTGGGTTTGGCTTATATGGCAATCCGGCGGGGGGGCGTCTATCCCTGCGTATACAACGCGGCCAATGAGGAGGCGGCGGCGGCTTTTCTGGAGGGCCGCGCCGGATTCCTTGATATACCCCGGATTGTTGAGTATGTTTTAACCAGAGATTTTATGCCGCCAGGTTTCGGGTCTTCGGAACCGGATATTTTAAAAGAAAAACCTGGCGATCTTGCAAACATTCTGGCCGCCGACGGGGAAGCCCGGAAATTGGCCGGAGAATTTATATTAGAGTTGTTCAGAAACTTCAGTTTCTGAACAACAACCATTAAAAAACAGCAAAATGTGGAACATTTTGCCGAGACTTGCAAGCTAACCGCAGGTTAGCAGATAACCAACCGGGTTATTGAACAAGTCCATTATCCTTAGTAAAAAGAGAGGCGGAATAATGCTGATATTAAAGATACTGCTGGGCCTTGCCGGGCTAGGAGTGGTGGTTTTTGTCCACGAGCTGGGACATTTTCTCGCCGCCCGGCTGATGGGGATCGACGTGGAAGCTTTTTCCATCGGCTGGGGAAAACCCGTCCTGAAAAAAAAGCTGGGGGCTGTGGAGTACCGGCTTGGCATGTTTCCCCTGGGCGGTTACTGCAAGATGCGGGGGGAAAACGAATTTCAGGAAGCCTGGGAAAACCGGCAAAACGCGGTAACTCCGGTTCCGGGAACTTTTTTGGGCGCGGGGCCCTTTCGCCGTATTGTGGTATCCCTGGCGGGGCCCTTCTTCAACCTGGTTTTCGCGGTACTGGTTCTTTCGGTTATCTGGGGCTGCGGTTTTGAGGTGAATACCCTGAGCAACCGGATCGTTTTGGCCTCCGAAATAAACCCCGGCCAGCCCTACCCCGCCGATGAGGCGGGTCTCAAAACCGGGGACCGGATCATCGAAATCAACGGCAGAAAAACCCCCTACTACCACGACATTCAGGAAAATATCGCGGTGAATCCGGAAAAAGCGCTGGCCCTTACGGTAGACCGGGAGGGGGAGACCCTCTCCCTGGCGGTAAAGCCGAACCTGGACAAGAGTACCGGCGCGGGAAGAATCGGCGTCTACTTCTGGACCGATCCGGTCATTGAGAATGTACGAGCGGGGGGACCCGCCGCCGCCGCGGGCCTCCAGGGGGGAGACCGGATTCTCCGGGTAAACGGAGAGGAAATCCGGCACAGCGTGGATTTTTTCCGTTTTTTGGATACGGCCCCGCCCTCCCTTTCCGTTGAGTATGACCGGAACGGGGAGCCGCGAAACGCCACCATCATCCCCCTTTATGCGGAAGACGGAAGCGGCGATTTGGGGATCAATTACCAGTATATTAGCTACCGGACCCCGGCGCTTTCACCTTTCGCGGCCCTGCTCAAAGGGGCCGGGGAAAGCTGGAAAACCTTCGTGGTCTCCCTGCGGAGCCTCGGCCTGCTGTTCCGGGGCGTAGATCTGACCCAGGCTGTTTCCGGCCCGGTTCGCATCACCTATATGGTGGGTGATATTGCCGCCGAGGGTTTTGGCCAGAGTTTTGGCACGGGACTCCGCTCTATGGCGGATTTTCTCGCCCTCATCTCCATCGCCCTCTGCATCATGAATCTCCTCCCCCTTCCCGTCCTTGACGGAGGCATGATAGTCCTGTTTATCATAGAAGCGATAAAGCGGAAGCCTCTGCATCCCCGGTTTATCAGCGCTTTTCAGACCGTGGGGGTGGTGCTTATTTTCGGCCTGATGATCTTTGCTGTTTTTGGAGATATTCTGTATCTGGTCCGGCGTTGACGCCGCCTGGGTTCCGCTGGTTTAGCCTTGTCCGGCGGCAATCCGGGGGCGGGGAGGAGTTGAATGAACCAAAAAATATCCTGTCTCTGTGATAACAGCTTTTCGGTGGAATTCCCCGGAGAGATCGATCTGGATCAGCGGCCTGAATACCTCAACGAAATTATGGACGGTTCTTTTATGAATTATACCTGTCCAAGCTGCGGAAAAAAACATAAACCCGAATTTTCCCTAATCCTCCTGTGGCCCAGCCGGAAAATCCGGTTTGAAATTCTGCCGGAACTTGAACGGGGGGAATTCTACCGCCGGAAAAAAGATCCGCCCGGTACGGAGACCCTTATCGGCTATCCGGAGATGGCGGACCGGCTGGCTCTTATCCGGGACGGCCTTGAACCCGCGGTAGTGGAGGCCCTGAAATATTACCTTCTCCTCAAAGCGGAAGAAAATTACCCCGACAGTGATATTAGCGTCTGGTACCAGGCCAAGGGCCCTGAAAGCATCGAGTTTCACCTCCACGGAATCCGTGAAGGCGAGGTAGCGGTAAGCCGGGTTCCCCTGGCCGTTTATGAAAAAACCCTGGAGGATTTTCACAAACACCCCAGGGGCGAAATCTACCGGTCCCTTAGGTACCGGTCCTATCTTTCCGTACAGAACATGATCCATCCCGAGGGGTTAAAATGAAAATTCGGCTCTGGATGACCGCGATAAGCCTGGCGGCCGCCCTGCCGGCGGTCCAAACTATTTTCGCCCAGGGGAAAAACGACCAGCCGGGCTGGGCTTTTCAGGGGCTTATCCCCGGCGGACACCGGGGAGCCGTCAGGGCACTGGTTCATACCGGCGATCAGGTCCTCAGCGCCGGAGAAGACGGTTTTCTTGAAATATGGAATATCCGCACGAACAGGGCGGAAGAGCGGTTTCAGGTAAGTCCGTACCGGATCAACACCATGATTCTGCGGCCGGGAAAGCCGGAAATCTGCCTGATTGAAAGCGACGGGCTGGGCCTCTACCGGATTTCCGCATGGAACTACCAGGACCGGATTAGCCTTTTTACCCTGCGTTTCAGGGACCCGGTTAATTATATCAACTATTCCGCGGGAGGCAGCTTTTTAATCGCCGCCCGGAGCGGCAGAACCGGGCTGGTTTTTATCCACCCCGAAACCGGAGAACTGCTCCAGTCTCCCCCGGATTTAAGCGGCATGGTGAATTTTGCCGCCACCGGCAGATCGGAACGGAACATGATCGTGTATCTTTCGGGGGGCATCCTCTCTTACTGGGATTTGACATCGGGCAATGAGACCGGCCGTTTTGAGGTTCCCCCGCATATCAGGTCTCCCATAATATTTGGCAACAACCGTTTTCTCGCGGGCTTTGACCGCAATGGGTTGACGGTGATTGACGCGGTTTCCGGGGATATTCTGGCGGAGAATTCCGCCATACCGCCGGATTCGATTATATGCGCCGGAGGGGGGACGGATTTTTTCTGTATTGTCCAAAACGGCGGCGCGGATCCGCCTGGGGGTGAAGAAAACGGAAGCGCCGGGGCGGGGCGGGCCCCGGAACTCTACCGCTTTACCGTGAACAATGCCCGGCGGCTTGTCATGCGTGAGCGCCGAACCCTGTCCGGAGAAATTGTCCCGGCTGCCGCCGTGGCGGCCGGAGACAGCGTGGCTCTGGGAGGCGGCGACGGCGGCCTCCGGCTGCTTAAGCGGGACGGTCAGATTCAGGATTTGCTGGTAAAAAACCAACTGCGGATCATTGAGGCCGCCGCTTCGGACTCAACGCTTGCCTTCCTCGCCGAAGGAAATTTACTGGGCTTCATCCCCCTGGATTTTTTCCGCCTGGATAATTCCAAAACCCTGAAGCTTGAAGAACACGGCGGCTATACCCGGATTCTGCCCTTCTCCGAAGCGGCGGAAGAAGCGGGGAATTTTCTCTTTTGGCAGACCGGTACCGCCCGCCTCCCCCCCATGATCCGGTCCGCGGAAGACCAGGGCTCCGCCTTTGTTCTCCAAAATCTTCCCCTCCGCTTTCCCCTCCGGTCCGCCGGGGTTTTTGGGGAAAAAGCCCTGTTTCTGGATTCCGCGGGGAATATGTCGGTACTGTCCGTCAATACCGGCGCGAAAACAGGATCCCTGGATTTTTCATTTTCTTCCATTGGTTCCATGGACGTGGCGTTTATCAACCGGGATAATATTATGCTGGGCCGAAGCAGCGTCTCGGGCAACAGCCCCTTTCTGATGATCAATATACGCACCGGGGAAACCGTTCCCCTCTCCTACCCGTCTTCCGCGGGAGTCCGTGTTTACCGGGGCGCGTCAGGAATTATGTACGCCGCCCTGGTGGATGAGGAGGCCGGGAACCCCCGGACATCCATTATCCGGCTGGACGCGGAAAACCCCGGCCAGCCGGTTCGCCTGGTGGAATACCAGGGGGAAGATACGCTCTTTTCCCTGGCTGAATCCTCAAATATACTGGCTTCTACGCTGGGAGACAGCGGGGCCGCTCTTTTTTCTTCCCGGGGGATGCTGAATTTTGAACGGAGCCCCGGCCTTCCCCTCCGGCTTAGCGGCGGCGGATTGTTTTTTATCGTTATTGACGGGGACGGCAATATCTGCTGGCATGATCCCCGGTCAGGAAAACTGCTCGCCATCTTCAGGCTCTACGAAAATGAGTGGATTTTACAGCAGAACCAGGATGAGACAGTGTGGGG
>JAISAN010000114.1 GCA_031266635.1 Treponema sp.
GCTGTGCGGCGGGAGGCGCGGCAGGGGCTTCGGCGTGTTCCTCCCGCTCCGCGGCCCGTTCATCGCCCTGGTAACTCAGCACCCTGCCGAGGATATGCAGGAGCCCGTCCCCGGAAACCTTCAGGCCGGGGTCCCGGAGGCCCGGTATAAGCCCCAGATAATCAAGCTGCCGGTAGGCGTAGCGGGGGCCGGGAAACAAACGGTAGAGGAAGGAACTTTTTATGGAAAAGGATTGGACTATCAGGAAAGAAAGCTGGCCCAGATTGACAAGACCCTCCGCCGCCGCCCCTTTGGGGAGCCAGCCCTTTTCCCGGGCCGCCGCGAAGGCCGCGCCGGTTCCGGCATTTTCGTCCAGGGCCCCCGCGGCGGGAAGGACAAAGCGGCAGGCCTGGGCCCAGGTAATTTCCCGGCTGTCCAGAAGTTCATCCATGCCCGCGGCGGTTTGCCCGTGGAGGGGACCTCCCAGGAATAGGGCAAAAAGAGTGGAGAAAAAGAGAAAACCCGGCCTTGAAAAAACACAATTTTTCGTTTTACGCCGGATCCGCCGCCCCTGCGTTACGGAATAGGACGGAAAAAATAAGGGGGAACAAAAAAAACTGAATTTAACCGGTAAAACTACTACACACCTGACGGGGGGTGGGGGGGGGGTAAACTGTTTCATACATACGCCTCCTCTACAGGAAAAAAGAACACACGAAACGAAACAACGGGGGAAAAAACAAAGATGCGATTTCTATAAAAACACTATCAGGCTGCCGGGCGCTTGTCAAGACGGCGCAGACAGGAGGCGCGCTGACAGGGGGAAGACGATGGCTTTCAGCCCGCAAATATTTCCAAAAAATCCTTTGGGGCAAGGACGCCCTCTTCTTGGGGAAAATGTTTTATATTGCCGGTTATCAAATATTGGGCTCCCCCGGATTTGTAAACTTCATAAAATTTTTTATCAGTTTCATCAATAAATTTGCTGTTTATATGTTCAGAATTCACAAATTCCCCTTCGGTCCTGAAATAGTTTATGACATCGGCTATTGTTTCTGGATCAAACCCAAATTCCTTTCTTGACAGTACCTCAATATATTCAAAAATAACGCGATTGTCATATAATACCGTAACTTTTCCGTTTAACGCCAATGCCAGTATTTTAGCCGGTGTTCCATTGGTATTCAGCAGGGCGGATACGATGACATTGGTATCAAGTACCACGTTCATGGGTTGTTCTTTTTCCTCACGCTGGTAATGAGGGCGTTAATTTCTTCAAGAGTCATTTTGTCATTGCCCAGATCGGCGGAAATTTCCTGCATTTTTTTTACCCCGTTTATTGCCTTTGCCCTTCTGACCGCGGAAATCGTATCTTCCAAAGTCTCATCGCTTAATGGCGTTAACAGGGCTATGGGCCGTCCGTTATTGGTGATGACCATTTCACGTTCAGTTGGCAGCCGTTTCCAAATACTGGATGACGATGTTCTAAAATCTCTCACCGGGATAAATTTCATGCTGTACGCTCCTTTTTTAAAAGATACCATATTGTCACATTATTATCAACATATCGTCCCCTTTTCCGTCATTCCCCTGGGGTATCCCGCCCAAAGTCCCGGAAAAAGGCCCTTCCGGGGGGCTTTCAAAACGCCGCCCGGCGCTTTTTGCCGGTTTTTAGCGGCCTTTTACAAAATTATTGCCCTCTAATTCTGTTATTTCCCTGAAACATACTTGACATAAAAGTTAAAGGGTGCTATCTTGCTCTCTGTTAGTATCTGCTAACTAGAATTTGTCCATAATGACACATTACGGACATATCTAACCAGGGGGCATAAATTGCGAAAAAGACCGGCCATACCTGTTTTGATACTGTTTTTGGGAACGGCGCTGGCTTTACCGGTTTTCTCCGACGCCGGGTTCTGGGAGGGGAAGGAACGGGAGATGCGCCTTGTCCTCACCGAATCCTATTACCGCTTTGTGGCCGGTGATATTGAAGGCGCCCGGGCCCAGGTGGACAAGGCATACACGGAACACTACCAGGGGGACTTTGAGGCCAATGTCCGGTCTCTTGTCTCCGACGCCAGGGCGGAAAATATACACGAATGGTTCGACTACGTTAAAACGTCCCTGGGGGCCGGTAAGTCCCAAAAAGATATGCGGGAAGATTTTAACCAGCTTAACCGTCTGCTTTCGGTTACCGCTATGCGGCTTGACGGGAAGGAAGAGCCGGTGGCCCAGCGGGTAAACTGGACCCGGACGGCGGAGGAAATGGCGGGGGTTCTGGACAAAGCGTACCAGCGTTACCTGGCGGGGGACCCGCAGGGCGCCAAAGGCGAAGTGGATGTGGCGTATTTTCAATATTACGAAAAACTGGGCTTTGAGAAGATCGTATTGGCCCGCATTTCGGGCGAGCGGGCCAGCACGGTGGAATATCAGTTCAGCGCCGCCAAGAAGGCCATTACCAGGGGGGAACCGGACGCGGCGGTCAAGGGAAGCCTCGACACCCTGGCGGGCTACCTCAGGGAAGACGCCGCCGCCCTGGACAGCAAGGTGGAAAGCGCCCTGGGGGTGTTTCTGGGTTCCCTGCTGATTATCATCCGGGAAGGCTTTGAGGCCATCATCATCGTGGGGGCCATTATCGCCTACCTCCTTAAAAGCGGCAACAAAAAGAGTACCCCGCCGGTGTATTGGGGCTCCCTTGTCGCCCTGGGGGTAAGCGTTATCATGGCCTGGGCGCTGAACCGGATCACCGCCACCGTGGCCGGCGGACAGAGCCAGGAGATCATCGAAGGGGCCACCATGCTGCTGGCGGTGGCGGTGCTTTTTTATGTGAGCAACTGGATGGTATCCAAGGCCGAGGCGGAAGCCTGGACCAGTTATATTGAAAGCAAGGTGCAGAATTCCCTGGCCAGGGGCAGCGTGTTTTCGCTGGCCTTCGCGGCCTTTCTGGCGGTGTTCCGGGAAGGGGCGGAGACTATCCTCTTTTATCAGGCCCTGTTGGCCCAAACGCAGTCATATCTGAACATGATATGGCTCGGTCTGGGTGTGGGGCTGGTACTGCTGGTGGGGGTGTATCTGATGATCCGCTTCCTCAGCATCAGGCTGCCCTTGAAGCCCTTTTTTCTGGGAACCAGTATTCTGCTTTTTGTCATGTCCATTACCTTTGCCGGTAACGGGGTGAAGGAACTACAGGAAGGTAACGTTATCAGCGTTACTCCCATACCGGGGATGGGATCGGTGGACCTTCTGGGGATCTATCCCACCCTGGAAACCCTGATTCCCCAATTCGCGCTGCTGGTGATTACCGTCGTTACCTTTGCGATCCAGCTTCGGCGGAATACCAAAAGGGCGGCTCCAAAGGCCGCGGGTTGAAAGGGCATTGTTCGGAAATCTCAAATTTCCGAACAATTTCCGCTGAAAAACGCAAAATGCTCCGCATTTTGCAAGACTTGTGAGACAACCAACAACGAACCGAAGGTTCGAGTTGTCCAACAAGTCAATTATGGCATTAAACCGGGTCTTGAGACCTGGAAAAAATTCAATGAGGAGAAAAGGATGAAGATCAAAAAAATTTTTACGGTTCTTGTTGTCGTGGCAATCGCCGCCCTTGTTTTTGCGGGCTGCGAAAAGCAGAGCGCCCGCCCGGTCAGCGAAGTAGCGGCAGGCGCTGAGGAAACCGCGGGCTTTGAGGAATTCCCCATCGGGGACGATATTGAGCTGGGGCCCCTCAATGTGGCGGGGGTGTACTTCCAGCCCGTGGATATGCTGCCCGTTGGCAACAGCCTTCCCGCTGCCCAGGCGGATATGCACATGGAGGCGGATATTTCCGCCCTGGACAACGATCTGGGATACGGGGTAGGGGATTTTGTGCCCTACCTTACCGTGCGGTATGAGATTGCCAAAGACGGCAGTCCCTGGAGAATTGACGGCGCCTTTATGCCCATGAACGCCAGCGACGGCCCCCACTACGGCGCCAACCTCAAGCTGGACGGCGCGGGAACCTACAAGGTGCGGTTCCTCATCCAGAATCCTGAGGTTATGGGGTATCTGCTCCACATTGATCAGGAAACGGGGGTTCCCGGCCGTTTCTGGGGACAGCCCCTGGTGGCGGAATGGGATTTTGATTTTATCCCCAGGGTTTGGTAGGACAGCTTTTCTTGCGGGAGTAAGGATCGTATAAAAAGGAGCGCGTAAAAAGAACGGGCGCCGGGGAAGGGGAACAAGAAGGAACAGCGGTGAAGGCCGCTCTCCTCCCCTTCTTTGTTTCCTCTCCCCGTTCCTTACTCCCGGTTTGGTTTACAAGAAAGGGAACATGTTAAAATACCTCATACAGGTTATTCAGAATTTATTAATCCCGGCCATTCTTGTTGCCCTTCTCTCCGCCCTGGCGGATAAATCCGGCGGGGAACAGCGGAAGGGCCGGCTTTTTTTCTGCTGCTGCGGGGGAAGCGCCGCGGCGCTGATCCTGGCGATCCTCCGGCGGACTACCCGGCTGGTGAACCGGGAATTTGTCAATACCGGCGTCCTCTCGGCGGCGATACTCTGCGCGGTTCTTTTTATGGCGCTTCTCTGGGGCTTCCGCAAAAAACCGGAACTCCGGGAAAAATTAATGGGCTGGGCGCATCCGGCCCTTCCGGCACTGCTGCTTTTTTACGCCCTGCCGACCATCTTGCTGTATCCCCCGGAATTCCTTCTGGCGGGGCAGAGTGTTTTCAGCACCGATTTTCTCTACAAACTGGTTGGATTTCTCGCCGGCCTCCTGGTGGCGGTTCTCGGCGCCCTGGCCCTTTTTGAAACCGCCGGGGGCCTCTCCCTGTTTACGGTGAAGCTCGTGCTAAGCGCCGCCCTGGCGGTGAACATGGTAAGCCAGGTTTCGGTGATCCTGCAATTTCTGCTGGCCCGGCGGCTTATCTCCGTACCCCGCCGGGTGTTCAGGATAATGGTGCGGATCATCAATCATTACGACGTGTTTTTGTATATCATCCTGGCTTTAAGCGCGGTGGTTCCCCTGGCGGCGCTGGTCAAAAGTTTCCGGCCCGCCGGAACCGGCCGGAATCCCGCGGAGGCCCGGAAGTTCAGGGCGGGCAGGCGGAACCGGCGGCGCTGGATCGCGGTGGCGTTCTGCGGGTATGCCGCGGCGGTTTTATCCCTCACGGTGATTAAACAGTACAATGAGCGGGGAGTGGTGCTGACGCCGGCGGAACCCATGACCATTATCGAAAACGAAATTGTTATCCCCATCGAAAAAATCGCCGACGGTCATCTGCACCGTTATAACTATACCGCCGCGGACAATATCGAAATGCGGTTCATCGTGATTAAAAAAAATGAAATTGCCTACGGCGTGGGACTTGACGCCTGCGACATCTGCGGCCCCACGGGTTATTATGAGCGGAAGGATGAAGTCATCTGCCGGCTCTGCGACGTGGTGATGAACATTTCCACCATCGGGTTCAAGGGGGGCTGCAATCCCGTGCCTCTGGCCTATACCCTGCGGAGCGGGAACATGGTGATCGATACAGAAGATCTGGAAAAAGAGCGAACCAGATTTAAGTGAAGGAACGGTTATGTTTTGGAGAATGATCGGGGGCGCCCTGTTCAGACAGTGGAAAAAAATGCTGATGGTAGCTTTCACCATCGCCCTGGGTTCCTCGCTGGCCACCGCCATGCTGAACGTGATGCTGGATGTGGGAGACAAGGTAAACCAGGAATTAAAAACCTATGGCGCGAATATCAACGTACTGCCCAGGGGAGCCTCCCTGCTGGACGACCTTTACGGCGTCAGCGAAGGTTCCGGGGTGTCGGATAAATATTTAAACGAGGACGAACTGGGAAACATCAAAACCATTTTTTGGGCCTTTAACATCGTTGATTTTACCCCCTACCTGAACGCCAGGGTGCGGCTGGATTCGCCGGACAGTCCGGCGGGGCCGGAGCTGAAACTGGTGGGGACCTGGTTTGACCGCCACCTGGAGCTGCCCACCGGGGAGGAACTGGACACGGGGATCCGGAACATGAAACGCTGGTGGGATGTCCGGGGCCGCTGGCTGAACAGCGCGGACGAAGACGCCGCCATGATAGGGCAGAGCGCCGCGGCCCGCCGCCGCGTTAAACTGGGAGATACCGTTACCGTGTGGTCGGGAGACCGGCACAAACAGTTTACCGTGGCGGGGATCTTCAACGCCGGGGGGGACGAGGATGAGGAAATTTACGTGCCCCTGGCGGCGGCCCAGGAACTAACCGGCCGGCCGGGACTGGTAAGCCGGGTGGAGGTCAGCGCCCTCACCACGCCGGATAACGAGTTGTCCCGCCGGGCCGCCCAGGA
>JAISAN010000138.1 GCA_031266635.1 Treponema sp.
GGGCCCGAGGCCCGGATGATTTTTTCATCCACGCAGTAGGCGAAACGGAGCCAGCCGGGTTTGCCGAAACCCGCGCCGGGGACGCCGAGGATCAGGTGTTTTTTCAGGTGATCCGTAAAAGCCCCGTCAGCGGGGGCTTCGGCCGGATTTTTCCGGGGAGGAACCTGGCAAAACAGATAAAAAGCCCCTTCGGGCTCGGCATAGCTGATCCCCGCGGCATCCAGAACCTGCTTGAAGGCGTCCCGCCGCCGGGCGTAAATGTCTACATCCACCCGGGCATACATCAGTTCCGCCACGATCCGCTGCATCAGGGCCGGGGCGTTCACAAAGCCAAGGATCCGGGTGGCGTAGATCAGGCCGTTTATGAGGTCTTCCTTGCCGCTCATATCCGGGGAAACCGCGATATAACCGATCCGCTCGCCGGGAAGGGAAAGGCTTTTGGAGTAGGAGTTCACCACTATGGATTCCCGGTAGGCCCGGAGAATGGGGGGCGCTTCCACGCCGTAGACGATTTCCCGGTAGGGTTCATCAGAAACCAAACAGGGAAAGCGGCCGGCTGCTTTGCCGTGGGATACCAGCAGTTCCGCCAGCGCGGCAATGGCCGCCGCCGGATACACCCGGCCCGTGGGGTTATGGGGGGAATTGATCAGCACCGCCGCGGTTTTTGGGGAAAGCCGGGCCTTAATGGCCGCCATATCCAGGCTGAAATCCGGCAGGGCCTCAACTTCCACCAGGCGGCCCCCGTGGTTCGCCACATAATGCCGGTACTCCATAAAATAGGGCCGGGAAACAATCACCTCGTCGCCGGGGTTGAGGATCGTCTTGAACACCACATTCAGGCCGCCGGCGGCCCCTACCGCCATGACAAGGTGGGAACCGTCCAGGGAAACCCCCTGTTCGCGGGATACCTTTTGGGCCAGCGCCTCCCGGACTTCGGGGTACCCGGCGTTGGGCATATAGCCGTGGGAGCCTTTTTTATCCTCTTTGGCGAGCCGGAGAAACACCCGGTGAAAGGCCGGGGGCGGCTCAATATCGGGGTTGCCGATGGAAAAATCAAACACCTTGCCGGCGCCGTACTGTTTTTTCAAAAGGTTCCCTTCCTCAAACATCTTCCTGATCAGGGAAGAAGAACCGAGGGCCTCTCGTATGTTTTCCGCAACAGCCAAAAAAACCTCCTTTTGGTGCCAGGCACCCTTTTACACCAGCGTCTTTGCCAGCCGCACAATATCGGCGAAAATTCCCCCGGCGGTAACCTGGGCGCCCGCGCCGGGGCCCTTAATCACCATAGGCAGGGCGGAATAGCGGTCGGTGGTGATCACCACAATATTATCGGAATCGGTGAGGGAGCGGAAGGGACTGCCCGCCGCCTCGGCCCGGAGGGAGATTTTGGCGGAACCTTCCTCCACCACGGCGACATACCGGAGGACCTTCCCTTCCGCGGCGGCGGCGGCCCGGCGTTTTTCAAAGGCCCCGTCGGATTTTTCCAGTTCCGCGAAAAAAGCGTCCACATCCCGGGCCTTAAAACAGGAAGGCGGCAGGATCGGCTCAATGGCAACCTGGGAAAATTCCAGGGCCATACCGCATTCCCGCGCCAGAATCAGCGCCTTCCGGGCGGCATCCATGGCGTTAAGATCGTCCCTGGGGTCCGGCTCGGTATAACCTTTGGCCCTGGCTTCCCGGACCAGCGCGGAAAAGGGCTTTGATCCATCGTAGTTATTGAAAATAAAGCTTAAGGTTCCCGACAGAACCGCTTCAATCCGGCGGACCCGGTCCCCGGAAAGCGACAGGTCCCGGAGGGTGGAAATCACCGGAAGCCCGGCGCAGACGGTGGTTTCGTAGAGGTAGGGAATGCCCCGGTCCCGGGAATAGCCGGTCAGTTCCCGGTAGTAGTCCAGGGAACCGGCGTTGGCCCGTTTATTGGGAGTTACAATGGCTATGGCGGACTGGAGGATGCCGCCGTAAGACTCCGAGACTTCCCCGCTGGGGGTACAATCGCAAAAGACCATGTTGGGGAGGTTAAACGCCTTCATCCGCTCGATAAACAGGGGCAGGGAAAAGGCTTCCGTTTTGAGGGAGGAGGGCTCGGCGGCCTTTCCGCTTTCCCGGGGGGCGCCGTTTTTGAGCAGGGCCTTCACCTTTTTGGGGTCCAGCCCCTCCCGGCGGAAGCTCATGTTCCGGGAATTGGCGGCCCCCACCAGGTTGATGCAGATCTGGTGTTTTTCCACCAGGGTCTCCCGGTGGGAGGCGATTTGATCCAGCAGGGTGCCGCCGATAAGCCCGGCGCCCAAAAGAAAGAGGTTCACCGACCGGACCCCGGAAAGAAAAAACGCCTCGTGGACGGCATTCAGGGCCTTGGCCTCATCCTGCCGGGGAATTACCGCGGAAATATTCAGTTCCGATGAGCCCTGGGCAATAGCCACTACGTTGATCCCGTTCCGGCCCAGGGCATGGAAGACCTTCCCCGAAATGCCGGAGGTGCTTTTCATATTGGAACCCACTACGGCAATGATCGACAGGTCCTTTTCCGTTACCGGGGCGTCAATAGTACCGGAGCGGATCTCCCGGTCAAATTCATCCCGGACAGCGGCTTCGGCGCTCCGGGCGTCTCCGGGGAGGACGGCGAAGCAGATTGAATATTCACTGGAACTTTGGGTAATAAGGATGATGCTGATTCCCCGGCGGGCCAGGGCGCCGAAGAGCCGGGAGGAAAAGCCCGCTACCCCCACCATACCGGACCCCTGAAAGCGGATCAGGGCCACGTGGTTTATGGAACTGACGCCCCGGATCGGATAGGAGCCCGGAACGGCGTTTTCCCGGATCCGGGTGCCGCCCCCTTCCGGCCGGAAGGTATTACGGATTCTGATGGGGACGCCCTGTTCCAGCGCGGGCTTGATGGTGGGGGGAAACAGCACTTTGGCGCCGAAGTGGGAAATTTCCATCGCTTCGGTGTAGGAGATTTCATCGATCCGGAAGGCGTTTTTCACCAGCCGGGGATCCGCCGTCAGGATGCCGTCCACATCGGTCCAGATTTCAAGCTCTTTGGCCCCCAGGGCGGCGGCAAAAATCGCGGCGGACAGATCCGATCCCCCCCGGCCCAGGGTGGCGGTGTGGCCTTCGGCGGTGGAACCGATAAAGCCCGTTACCACCTGAAGGGGCAGTTTGCCTTGGGGCCTGAAAAACGCGCGGATATTGGCAAAGGTCTCCTTCGGGAGAAAACGCGCGCCGCCGAAGGCGTCATCGGTTTTAACCAGAGGCCGGGCGTCAAGATACGAAGCCCCAATGCCGGAAGCGGCGAAAATGCGGGCCAGCAGGGCGGCGGAAAACCGCTCCCCGAAGCTCATCACTAAATCCAGGGTCCGGGCGGAAAGTTCCCCCAGGATGGCGATTCCGTCCAGAATACGGTTCAATTCGGCAAAAGTATTGTTGAAATCCGCCGCCGCCTGTTTCCGGGCTTCCCCCTTGAGAAAGGCGTGCATCGTCTCTATATGCCGGTTTTTAAGGACCTCCGCCATGACCGCGAAGGTTTTGTCTCCCCCGGCGGCCCGGCGGCTGATGTCGATCAAACTGTCGGTAACACCGGAAAACGCGGAAACCACCACCGCCGGAACCTTGCCGGCATGCCCGGTATCGCTTAAGATCCCGATTATTTTACTAATTGCTTCAGGGCTTCCCACCGATGTGCCGCCAAACTTCAAAACCAGCATAAACAACTCCTGAAAATTTACCTGAAAACCCGGCCGCTTCCCGAACAAGCCCCTAAAAACAGTTAAAAATACGGTTTATTTCCCGATAAAAACCCGCCGGGATTTTTAACGGAGCCTTAATACTACTATCTTTTTTCCATCTTTTATAGTACCATAAGGAGTCTTTTCCAAAAACTACAGTTTCGGGAAAGACTCTTACGAACACAACATTATGAAAAGGCCGCGGTAATTTGGGGGTATCGTATATGGTGGAAGCTGTAATTTTTTTCTTCGTGTCTTTCGTACTTTCAAGCGCAGCGGTATTCCTGGTACTTCGCCTTTCATTAAAATACTCCTGGTTTGATCATATTAACGAACGGAAAATTCATTCCGGGAATATTCCCCGCCTGGGGGGCATCGGTTTTGCCACCGTGTTTATCCTGGTCGCCCTTTTCATCAACTTTTTTACCGGCGATCCGTCTTTGGGCCTGCGTTCCGTGCCGGTTTTTATCGCCATGATTCTTATTTTGGCATCCGGGGCCTATGACGATTTCCGGCCCATGTCCTCCCGCTACAAGCTGGCGATCCAGATCATCGCCGCCCTTTGCGTAATCATCCCGGATTATACTTTTCACCGGCTTTTTTATTTCAAGAGCGGCATGGTATCCGATCTCAACTGGGTCCGGTATCCCCTGACCCTGCTTTGGATAGTCGGCTTAACCAACGCCATCAATTTTATTGACGGTATCGACGGCCTGGCGGGCGGGCTTTCGGCCCTGGCGGCCTTTACCTTTTCCGTGATGTCTTTTATATTCTCCGGGTACTCCGCCGCCGCCCTGTTCGGCCTTTGCCTGACCGGGGCCATCTGCGGTTTTCTGGTATTTAACGCCCCCTTCCCCAAGGCAAAGATATTTATGGGTGACGGAGGCAGCCAGTTCCTGGGCTTTACCCTGGCGCTGCTTCCCCTGATTGACAAACAGGACTCCGTAACGACCCTGCCCCTGTTCTACGCGGCGGCCGTTCTTGCCATCCCTATTTTTGATACCATCGCGGCGGTCTGGCGCCGTATCCGGGACAGGCGGCGGATTGACAGCCCGGATAAATCCCATCTTCACCACAAGCTGATGAGGATGCACTTAAACGCCCAGGAAATAGATGTGATCATCTTTTGTTTCCAGATCGTCCTGGGAATCCTGGTTTACCTTTCCATACAGGCCCGAAGCTGGCTTTCCCTGGGGATCCTGGGTACGGCGTACCTGGTGATCCTCATTTTCTTTACGGTTATTCATTTTGTACACCGCCGGACGCTCATCCTTCTCAAAAATCAGGGCGCCGTGAACAGCGCAGGGACGGATACGGAATAGATATGGTTTCCGGCGAGAAATCCCCGGCCCGCCATTATTTTGACTGGGCCGCCACCGCTATTCCCGTCCCCTCCCCGCCGGGTGGTTCTTTTGGGAATCCCTCTTCTCCCCACCAGGAAGGGCGCCTGGCCCGGGAAAGTCTGGAAGAGGCGCGGTCCCGGTGCGCCGCGGTTTTGGGCGTAGATCCCAAAACCATCTATTTTACCTCCGGCGGGACTGAATCCAACGCCATTGTTCTCTATTCCCATCTGCTTAACAAAAGCGGCGCCCGGCTCCTTGCCTCCGCGGTGGAACACGCATCGGTACGGGAAAATATCAGTATTCTGGAAGGGCTGGGAAAACCGGCCGCCATGATCCCGGTGGACAGTTCCGGCAGGGTCAGCCCCGCCCTGCTGGACAAAACGCTGGAAAAACACCCCGACACCCGGTTTGCCGCGATTATGGCGGTGAATAACGAGATCGGAACGGTGATGGATATGGCCGCGCTGAGCCGTGTTTTACGCGGCCGGGGGGGAGCGCCTATCCACCTTCATTGCGATATGGTCCAGGCCGCGGGCAAGGTCCCCGTTGATATTTCCGGCTGGGACCTGGATTCCGCCTCTTTAAGCGCCCACAAGCTGGGAGGCCCCCGGGGGATCGGCCTGCTGTATCTGCGCCGGCCCCTGAAAAGCATCTACGCCGGAGGAGGCCAGGAAAAGGGAATCCGGCCGGGAACGGAAAATACCGCCGGAGCCCTGGCCCTGGCGGCCTGTCTGGAAACCCATGCCTCCCCGGAACCGCTGCAAAGCGAATACGCGGCGGCTTCCCGGCGCTGGGAAAAATTGATCCGGGCCTTACAGTCCCTGGAACGCTGCTCCCTGATCCCCCATGACCGGCCCGCCGGGGGGGAGATATTTTCTCCCTATATTCTCCAGGCCTCCTTCGACGGCATTCCCGGGGAAGTGATGGTCAGGGCCCTGGACGATCTGGGCTTCGCGGTTTCCACCGGTTCCGCCTGTTCTTCCGCCTCCCCCGAGCGTCCGGTATTGCAGGCCCTGGGAATACAGTCCAAACAGAGCCTGGAAGGAATCCGCATTTCCCAGGGCTGGTCAACCACCGATGAGGAAATAGAACTTCTCCTCCAGGCCCTGAGGGAAGTCCTTTTGTTTCTCTAAATGATCACCTATCTGCTAAAACCCGGAGAATTGACCCTCAAGGGGGGAAACCGGGAAAATTTCGAGGGAATTCTCAAGCGGAACCTGATGAAAATGCTCCGCGTATACCAGGCCAGGGTTGAAATCCGGTCCGGCCGTTTTTTTGTGTACTGCCCGGAAGAGGACAGCGCCGGAGTGGAAGAAGCCCTGGGCCGCCTTATGGGTATATCCGGCTGGGCCAGGACCCGGCAATGCGAAAAAACCGGGGCGGCGGTTCTGGCGGCGGTGGCGGAAGAAGGGAAAAAATTGCGGGAAGCCGGGCTCCGGACTTTCAAGATCGAGGCCCGGCGGACCGACAAAAGTTTCCCCCTGGATTCCTACGGTATCCGCTGCGCCGGAGGAAACGCTGTGCTGGAAGCGGTTCCCGGCCTGACGGTGGATGTCAAAAACCCCCAGGGGATCATCAATGTGGAAATCCGGGAAAAGGCATATATCTACGGCAACACCCGGCGGGGGCTTCAGGGCCTGCCCCTTGGGACTGCCGGCCGGGGGCTCCTCCTCCTTTCGGGGGGCATTGATTCCCCGGTGGCGGGTTTTATGATGGCCTCCCGGGGCATGGGAATAGACGCGGTATATTTCCATGCCTGGCCGTATACCTCCGAAGAGGCCCGCCAAAAAGTTATCCGCCTGGCGGAAATTGTCGGCCGTTATACCCTGGGCATCCGGCTTCATACGGTGGGATTCACGGGGGTACAAAAACGGATTAAAGAACGGGCCCCCCTGCCCTGGACTACGGTTCTGCTTCGGATGGCCATGATGGAATGCGCGGAAAAAATCGCCCTGGCGGCCAAAGCAAAATGCCTTATCACCGGGGAAAGTCTTTCCCAGGTGGCAAGTCAAACGATTGAAAATTTAATCTGCACCCAAAGCCGGATAAAACTTCCGGTTTTACGGCCCCTCATCGGCACGGATAAGGACAGCATTATCCGAAAAGCGGAAGCAATCGGCACCTATACAACATCGATCCTTCCCTACGAGGACTGCTGCGTTCTCTTTAGCCCGCCCCACCCCGTTCTGCGGGGGAGCGCCGAAGAAGCGGGCAAACTGTATGAATCTTTGGAAGCCGGCCCCTTGATACAGGAGGCCCTTGCGGCGGCGGCGGTGGAAAAATGCGGCTTCCCTGAATGAACCGGGTGCCAGGCACCAAATTATTGTTTTTTGCTGTGGGTCTTCACATAGGCGGCCATTCTGAAATCATCGCCCTTAATATGATTCAGGAGCCAATTACCAATGCTGGTAGTTACCAGTTCCACCATTTCCCCGGTGGGGCCCTCTTTGACCAGCCGTTCGGTCAAGGCCTTAACCGTTGCCTTGAATTCATCATGGTAATGCTTGTGGGTAAAATAATCGGGATAATCGTATTGGATCTGGAGTTTTTCCTCATCGGCAAAGTGCATAATTGTATAACCGGTGAGAAAATCCAGCGTCTTAAAAACTTCGTCGCTTCCCTTCCCGCTGATGGAAGCTTCGATAATATCATTTAACGCGGAGATAAGCTGTTTGTGCTGGTTGTCTATTTTTTCATATCCCGTTTCCAGCGAACTGTCCCATTGATACGCCATAAAAACCTCTTTTTCCCGAACCGGTCCTATTCAAGAGGCGGAAAATACCCCGTATTGTCCCGGCCTGAACGTTCCATCAGATAAACTTCCACCTCTATGGGAAGATAGGCCCTGCCGAAATTGGACGGAAGCCGGGAACGGTAACTAATACTATACGAACCGCTGGGATGGGAAGCAAGGGCCTCGATGGCCCCCCGGATCCCCTCCGGGCGGTAGAGGGGTAAAACCTGGCCGCCGGTTTCCCGGCAGAGATAACGGATTTCTTCCGCCGCGCTCTGGCCGCCGATCACCACCGCGTTAAATACGATATTGTTATTCGATAAATAAGCGGCCAGTTCCGAAAGGCCGTACTGCTCAAAAGCCAGCTCTCCCAGGCTTCCCGAACATACAAACACCACCCCCCGTTTTTTCCGGCTGGGGAGCAGATCCGTGGCGGCAAGACGCAGGCCCAGATCAAAACGCCAGCGGGGGCTAAAGGCGGCCCCCCGGCCGGCCTGGTCCAGCCGTTCCCGCTGGGGCTGGGCCCCGGCGGATACGATGGAAACAACCTGTCCGCCCTCCACCCCGGTCAGGGCGGCGTTAATGTCCCGGACCGCCGCGGACAAATCATCACCCAGGGCCTGGGTCCGGGGGGAACGCTCCAAAAGTACCGATACCCCCGCCCCGCCGGTCCGGTAACCGGGAACAAGAAAAACCTGTTCCTCCACAACCTGGCCCTGCTCGCTGAGGAGGAAATTCAGATCCTCCAGCCCCACAATGGGGCGGCGCAGCCGGTCCTGAACCTGAACATCCACCGTAATTTGGGGAAAATCCTCCGCCTGAACCCGTTCAATCTGAACAAAAAAACCTGAAGCCAGATCGTCAAACCGGGTCAGGACCGATACTTCCCCGGCCTGGAAATTGGCGGCCAGCACATTGCCGTTACGATCCATATCCGCCCCGACAATTCGGACCCGCTCGTTCCCCGCCATTCCCAGTTCCCGGACCAGGGCGGATTCGGTATCAATCAGAAGAACCCGGTTGGTATCCGCGGCCAAGAGGCGGCCGTCGGAAAGGAAGCGGAGACTTTCGGGCCCCAAAAGGCCGTCGCCGATGAGGACGCCCAGGTAAGAGCCGTTCCGGTCAAAGGTGTAAATTCGTTTGGCCGCGCTGTCGGCCGCGTAGATCCGGCCCTCCCGGACGGCAATGCCCGTGGGGGAACGGAAACCGGGGAAATCCGGCATCTTCGGGCCAAAGGAAAGGATAAAAGCCCCGTCGGGATCGAACTTGGAGATCCGCCGGTTCCCGTAATCTACCACATACAGGTAGCCTTCCTCATCTACCGCGAGGTTTTGGGGACCCACAAAACGGCCGTTCTCCCGGCCCCGGCCGCCGATATAGGACTGCCATTCTCCCCGGCCGTTAAGGACGCTGATCCGGCAGCCCTGGTATTCGGAAAGGTAGAGCCGGTCCCCCTGCCCCTTTACCAAATCGTAGGGCCGGTCAAAGCCGTTCAGGGGGCCCCGGCGGCGGTCTTTGATCACCCCGTTGACATCGATCCGGACAATCTCATTGCTCCCGTAGGCAACAACCCAGACAGAACCGTCCTCCAGGGGCAGCACCGAGGTGGGCTGACGATAGAGGGTATGTTCTTCATACCGGCCGGGATAGCGGCCGGCCTCCACGTAACGGACCTCGTCATTTGCCACCGGCAGCAGGTTCCGGCGGTTGCTGACGGTTTCGATCCGGCTCCCCAGCAGCATCCCGCTGCCGGTGGACCAGCCGTAAGCCGCCGCCGCGGCCCGCCATTGCCTGAGCGCCGTATCGTCCATACCGGAGCGGTAGTAGGCCCGGCCCAGCCAGTCCAACACAAGCGGTTCACCGGGCCGGAACGCCAGGGCCCGCTCCAGGGAGAGGATCGACTCATTAAACGCGTAACGGTTATACGCCTGGACGCCGATGCGGAATTCTTCCGCCGCGTAAAGGGCGCTGCCCCCGGCGGCCGGGCCTGCCGCTTCGGCGGAGGATCCCGGCTGCTGGGCAAAAACAAGGGGGCCCGGAAAAAAACAGAGGAACAAAAAAATGACCGTTACCGCTTTCCGAAACGCCATTATTCCTCCCCAATCACAATCCGCAGATGCTTCCGGATTTCCTTCTCCTGGGGGGCCAGTTCCAGGGCCCGGCGAAGCCAGGTTCTGGCTTCCAGCAATTCCCCGTTTTTGAAATACGCCCAGCCCAGGGAATCAAGATAAGCGGGGCTTTGCGGTTTTTTGTCCACCGCCTTGCGGCACAAACGCAGGCCCCGCAGCAGGTCTATATCCGTATCTACCAGAATATACCCCAGACTGTTCATGGCGGTAACGTTGCTTTCATCCAGATCCAGGGCCTTTTCGTACAGGGACACGGCGTTTTTGTAGTTGTTTTGCAGCCAGGCCGCGTAAGCCAGGGTCGTGTAAAGCTGTACCGATTCAAAGCCGTTATGCTGAAGCCGCTTCAGCTCAAATTCGGCCATCTTGGACCGGTTGGTAACGACATAGATATAGGCCAGGGTCATACGGCACTGGTACACCCGCAATACGTCATGTCCGGCGGTAACCACCTGCTCAAGGTACAGCAGGGCGTCATCGTAACGGGCCAGTTTGGTATAACAGAGCCCCAGATAATAGGCCAGTTCGATATTTTCCTCGCCGCCGGATTTATCGCCGCTGATATGCAGCAATTCCTGCAGGGCCAGCTCATACCGTTTCATACGGAAAAGCCGGACCCCTTCCTTTAAGGAACCGCCGGACTGCGGCGCTCCCCCGGTCCTCGGGGTTTTCTGCGGCGTGGCCTGCGGTTCCCCGCCCGAAGTTACTGCCATGCCTGCTTCCCGTCCTCACCGGGGCCGTTCACCGGGTGGACAAAAACCGGGCTCACGGCGGCCAGGTTTTTTGAAACCGCTTCCCAATCGGAGCCCGGCGCCGGAAGGGCGTTGACGGTTCCGAATTCAACAAAATACCAGGAATTCCCGTCCGGGGCCTCGAAAACCGAAAGCTTGTCATGGTAAGACGTCCGGGAGGGAAAGGTATTCGCCATTCCGTCAGGGCCGCCGGGACTATTGGGAATATTCACATTAACAAAGGTATCGCTTCTCCAGACATTTCTCAATTCCTCCAGATGATCCACCGTCCAGGAAACCGCCATATCCCAATAAAACTCCCCCGTACCCGCCAGGGACAGGGCAATGGCGGGAATACCGCCCAGACCGGCCTGCCGGGCCGCCGCGGCGGTACCGGAATAGACCAGATCGGTTCCCATATTGGCCCCCCGGTTTATCCCGGATATGACCAGATCGGGTTTTACCGGCAGCGCCCCCAGGAGGGCCATAATAACACAGTCCGCGGGACTGCCGGAACAGGCCCAGGCGTCCGAATCCCGTTGGGAAATTTTTATGGGATTCCACAAAAAGCGGATGGAATGGGAAAAACCGGAACAATCCGTATCGGGGGCCAGAACCAGCACCCGGTGGGAACTGTTTTTTCTCAGGGCGTCCGCCAAAAGACGAAGCCCCGGAGAATCAATCCCGTCGTCATTGGTCAGGAGAATATTCATGGAATCAGGCGTCCTTTTCCGTCCGCACCAGCCGGGTCCCCGTGGCAGGCCGGACCTCGTAAATGATCGGATGGAACCCGAAGATCCGCTCATAATCCTCCAGCCGCCGCTTGTATTCCTCAATAGCGTCTTCCCTGAGGATCGTGTAGGTACAGCCCCCAAAGCCCTGGCCGGTCATCCGGGAACAAAGGACCCCCTCAAGCTCCTGGGCCCGTTTTACCAGCCAGTCGATCTCCGGGCAGGATACCTCGTAAAGGTCCCGGAGGCTTTCGTGGGAATGAAAAACAAGCCGGGAAAGGCCGGGAAAATCCTGCCGCCGCAGACATTCTTCCGCGTCGTAAACCCGGCGGATCTCCTGGACCACATGCAGGCTCCGCCGCCGTATTTCCTCGGGCAGGTTCCCCATGGATTCCACCAGGTCCGAGGCGGCGTAATCCCGGAAACTGGCCCCTTCCCGCTTTTGGGACAAGAGTTCCAGCCCCTTCCGTATGTCCTGCCGCCGCTGTTTTAATTCATCCTCCACCCCCATCCGGGGCACCCGGGAATCCATGATCAGGATTTTATACTTGGCCAGGGGGGATTTTATCTTCCTGACCTCCATAGAACTTTCATCAATCACCAAAAACTGATCTTTTTTGGCGGAAAAGGCCACCAGATAGTCCACAAAATCGGTGTTTTTTCCAAAAAAAAGCGTCTGGGAGGCGGTAAGCCGCCTTAAAAGCTCCCGGTCGCTGACCGCGGCCTGAAAAAGCTTCCGCAGGGCCACGGCGGCGGCCACCTCAATGGCGGAGGAGGAGGCAAGTCCCACCTGCTGGGGAATATTCCCGGCGATGGTAAAATTCAGGCCCTTGACCGGAAAGCCCAGCTCCGCGAATACCTGGATCGCCACCTTGATATAATTGGCCCAGCGGTCTTCCCGCTTGTATTTCAGATTGACCAGGGTCGTCCGTTTCCGTTCCCCCAGGTCTGCCGCGAAAAACCTGAGGGAATTATCTTTCCGCAAACTTACCGCCGCCCGGATATACCGGTCTATGGCGGAAGATAGGTACAAGCCAGCCTTTGGCTCGCCATGTTCACCCAGGTAATGAACCCTGCCCGGAGCCTCGGCAATAACAACAGGTTCGGATCGGCCGGCGTCTATTTCGTACTCCCTGCGGTGGATGGGACCGATATCCAGCATGTTTATAAAACCTCACAAATTTACTCGAT
>JAISAN010000042.1 GCA_031266635.1 Treponema sp.
CTGCCGGTGGTCATCACCACCCTCCGGGACGTGCTGTACATGAACCAGATCAACGACCTCTCCTTTACCGCAGGGGAAAAGATGGCGCTCATCATCGAACACCAGTCCACCCTGAACCACAATATGCCCCTGCGGATTTTGCTCTACATGTCCCGGGTGTATGAAAAGATAGTGGACCGCCGGTCCCTGTACAAAGATGCCCTGGTAAAGATACCCCGGCCTGAATTCATCGTCCTGTACAACGGCCCGGACGAGACGCCGGACCAATGGGAGGAACGGCTGTCGGAAGCCTACCTGGAAGTGGAAGGAAGCCCGAAAATCTCCCTTGACCTGACGGTAAGGGTGTATAATATTAATAAGGGCCGGAACGCGGAACTGCTCAGCCGGAGCGGGAACCTGACGGGGTATGCGGAATTTGTGGCGCGGGTACGGGAGAACGGGAAGAGCATGAAGCCGGCCCCGGCGGTAACGGAGGCGGTTCGCAGCTGTGTCCGGGACGGCATTCTGGCTGACTTTTTGGAAGAACATGGATCGGAGGTACTGAATATGCTGTTGGACGAATGGAATTTGGACGAGGCGAAAGAGGTCTGGCAGGAAGAAGCCATGGAAAAGGGCTTGGAAAAAGGTATGGAACAGGGCATGGAAAAGGGCCGGAATCAGATTCTGAAACTTGTGAAACAGGGATACACAACCGAACAAATTGAAGCAAAGCTGAGTGAGGATCCCTTGCTGCGGAGGTACTGAATATGCTGTTGGACGAATGGAATTTGGACGAGGCAAAAGAAGTCTGGCAGGAAGAAGCCATGGAAAAAGGTATGGAAAAAGGGCTGAAAGCAGCGGAGGCGAAATACCAGCCGGTAATTGCGGAAAAGGACCGGGAAATAGCGGAACTTCGACAAAGACTACAAGACCGATAAACACCTGACCGGGTATGCGGTGTTTTGGTTAAGTGATCAGGCAGTAGGCAGGTGAAGCCCTGGGAACCGCTAAAACTTCAGTTTTCAGAAGTTCCCAAATGTGAAAAATTGGATATTTTAACCGCGCCTTCGGGAAAACGGGCGGTTATTTCAAGCTGTCCGCCCATAGCCTCTATGTGGCTTCGCAGTGTCGAGATATACATATCCGCCCTTTTTTCCATTTTGGCGACCGCCGGCTGCTGGATACCGAGGGCTTCGGCGAGCATTTTCTGGGAGAGGCCGCGGGCGTTCCGTAATTCGGTGAGGGGAAGCGCTTTGAGCGCCTCTTGTACCGCCTGGTCAACACGCTTCCGGGACTCCGGGCTCATTTTTTTTTCCAATTCCGAAAATTTATGTGTCATTTTTTCGTTCCTGTTTCTTTCAAATACTGATCATATATCTTGTCCGCCAGGGGGACAAATTCATCATAGAACCGGTCATTTCCGGTTTTGTCTCCGCCGATTAAAAGGATTGCCACCCGCCTGGGGTCAAAGGCAAAGAATGTCCGCAGGAGCCTCCCGGCGCATTGGCTCCGAAGATCCCGCATAGAACCATGTTTGGAATCATATACCCCGCTGGTATGGGGGAATCCCAAAGACGGCCCTGCCTGACGTAACAGGTTTACCGAAAACGCCACAGCTTCATGTTCCGCCTCGTTTAACGTGTCCCACCATGTGCCGAAGTCATCCGTATACTCAACTTCCCACATAAAGAAAGTATATTCCTTTTAAGGAATAACAGCAAGCCTTATTTTTCAGGCTTTGCACATTCTCTTGACATAACACCTTATAAGGTGTATTATATTCTTATGAGCGGTAAGGATTTTGTAAAGCTGTTAAAGAGAAATGGCTGGATTCCTGATCGTATCAAAGGATCGCACCATATTATGCGCAAAAATGGAATTAGCATATCCGTGCCGGTACATACAAATGAAGACCTTAAACCGGGTATTCTTAATTGAGACTGTTCCAAAACTTCAGTTTTTGGAACAGCCTCAATTCTCTGAAAAAACAGGCAGGACTAGAATGAAAACCATGATACCGTGCAAAATAGTCTATTCAGATGATGATAAGTGCTGGTACGTTGAATCTCCGGAATTTTATTCCGGCATCTTAACGTATGGCAGCACGCTTGAAGAAGCAAAACAAATGGCCATTGAGGCTGTTTCCGGAATTCTTGAATCATATCTGGAACATGGAGATAGTTTTACCATACCCGATATGCCAGACCTTCCCGGTTGGTACGAAATTAAGCCTGAGCCTGAACTCGCCTTTGTGCTTTGGCTTCGCGCTATGCGGAAAAGCCATAATATGACCTTGACTGACGCGGCCAATAAAATGGGGGTAAAATATCAAGTTTACCAGAAACTCGAAAATCCCAGGTTGGCAAATCCGACACTTAAAACATTAAAAAGGTTAGAGCAAATATTTGATACGGAACTTATATCTGTTTAGCCGCCCTTATCTTGTCTCCCGCCTATAGGTTGATCACCTTTGCCGCGTCGGCCATTGCGGAGGCGATGGCGTACATGTTGGTAACGTTCCCCACGGCGAGCTTGTCCTTGATCTTGTAAAAATCCAGGCAGGTGCCGCAGCTTGCGATAATGGTTCCTTTGGCTTCCAGGGTTTTTAAATCCCCGATCACATTGGAACCTTCGGTGCTAAGCCGTACCCCGGAGTTGAAAAAAAGCAGGGTCTCCGGCGGCGTGTCCAGTTCGGTAAGGGAATAGATAAAACCCTTGATCAAAATCGCCCCCAGCTCATCGTCCCCCGCGCCCATGACGTTTCTCCCGATGGCGACTGTCAGGCCCCGTCCGCCAGGCAGGGCCGAAGGGGCGGCCGCGCTGTCAGCGCTGGCCGCGGTGATGGTAACGAGGATATTCCCGCCGGTCTGGGCCTCAAAAGACGAGGGGCAGCCCAGGCCCGCGGCCATTTTTTCCAGATTCTGCCGGCTGATGTCGTTGTCCACCAGAACCCGCACCGCTTCTCCGGGGGCCGCTTTCCGCAGGGCCTTTTTCGCCTCGATCACCGGAATGGGGCAGGGCTTGCCAAGTACGTTAATTATTTCCATATATCGCTCCTTTCATACTATAATGACCGCAAACTGTTCCCGGCGGCAGACTTCCCCGATAATGGCCGCCGCGGGATCATCCTGTTTAATGGCGTCGCAGAGGGCCTGGGCGTCTTCCGTTGCCGCGGCGATCAAAAGGCCCCCGGAGGTCTGGGGATCAAACACGATCTCCCCCAGGGCCGGATCCAGGCCCGACACATCCGCCCGGCCCGCCATAAAATTCCGGTTCCGCTGGCCCGCGGCGGTGGCGTAAAAATTTTCCGCAAAACCCCGGGCCCCTTCCAGCAGGGGCAGGGAGCCGCCGTCGATGACCAGGGTAAAGCCGTCTCCCGCCATTTCCGCGGCGTGTACCGCCAGGCCAAAGCCCGTTACATCGGTACAGGCGTGAACGGCAAAGGGGGGGAATTTCTCCGCGGCGTAGCGGTTGAGCCGCTCCATGGAATCCGTCGCGGCCCTGACAATTCCCGCTGCCGCTTCCCCCGCCCGGAACCCCGCCATAACAAGCCCCACGCCCAGGGCTTTGGTGAGGATCAGCGCGTCCCCTTCCCGGCAGGCGGTGTTGCGGATGACCCGCCGGGGATCAACGATGCCCGTTACCGCCAGGCCGTATTTGGGCTCGTGGTCGTAGATCGAATGGCCCCCGGCGATGACCGTTTCCGCCTCCAGGGCCTTTTCCGCGCCCCCGGCCAGGATGTCCCCCAGAATGGTTTTGTCCAGTTTTTGGGGGAAGCAAACCAGGTTCAGGGCGTACAGGGGTTTCGCCCCCATGGCGTAAATATCGCTCAGGGCGTTGGCGGCGGCGATCTTCCCGAAGAGAAAGGGGTCTTCCACCATGGGAGAAAAAAAATCCACCGTGGACACCAGCGCCCGGTCATCGCCTATCCGGTACACCGCCGCGTCGTCCCGGCTGTCGAAACCCGCCAGCAGCGCGGGGTCGCTTTTTACCCGAAGTTTGGCCAGCAACTCCGAAAGTTCGCCGGGACCGATTTTTGCCCCGCAGCCCCCGGAGGTGCAGTTTGATAGCAGGCTCATTTTCCCCAGTATAGCTCCGGTCCCGGCGGGTTTCAATTCCCCAAATGGACGGCAGGACCCCAAGTATATGTATCAGGGCTTTTTTCCGTTATAGTATAAACCTGATACAAAACACCGGGACGGAAGTGCCCGCCTCCCGGCGCAAAAAACCATACGGAGGAATAAAATGAAAAGACGTGTGTTGATGATGGCTCTGGCGCTGTGGTGCGCCGCTGTGCTGGCCTTTGCGGAAGGCGGCAGGGACGGCGGAAAACAGCCGGTTCCGGTAAAGGCGCTGGTGATAGCGATGTTTGAGGTCGGGGAATTCGGCGGCGATTTTGCCGGTGAATTCCAGCACTGGTACGAACGGTATTTTGCGGATGCCCCGGCTTACGAGGTGCGGGGGCTGCCGAATCCCCTCTTTATCAACAAAGACGGCGTGGCCGGTACGGTGGCGGGCATGGGCAAGGCAAACGCCGCCGCCACCCTCAGCGTGATCCTTTCGGATCCCCGGTTTGATTTCAGCAAAACCTATATCCTCGGTTCCGGCTGTTCCGGTATGCCGCCCAGCCGCGGAACCCTGGGGGATGTGGTATGGGCCTACGAACTGGTGGATGTGGATCTCGGCCACTCCTGGGCTGAATCCGATCGTTCCCCGGGGATGACCGCCACCTATCTCCGTTCCGAAGGCTACGACAGTTCCGGGTATATCATCCTGAATGAACAACTGGTGGATTGGGCCGTTTCCGTTTCCCGCGACGTGCCGCTCCTGGACGATCCCGCGGCGGCGGCGTACCGCGCCAACTACGGCCCTGAGGAAGCGGCGGAGAAGCCGTCGGTCCGTTCAGGCATTTCCCTCACCGGCGATAATTACTGGCACGGGGTGAACGCCAACAAACACGCCGAAGAAGTGGTGGCGTCCTATCAGCCAAAAACCAGCTACATGGTAACCCAAATGGAAGACAACGCCCTGGGAGTTGTGGCCGCCCGGTTCGGTAAACTTGACCGGCTGCTGGTATGCCGGGATGTGGTGAATTATGATCAGCCCTATGCGGGAATTTCCGTGCTGGAAAGCCTGGACGCCAGCTCCGGCTCGTTTTCCATTGGCATGGAAAACGGCTTCCGTGTTGGTTCCGCGGTGATTGACGAACTTGTCGGCAACTGGGGTCGCTGGGCGGATACGATCCCCGGAACCAATTGAACAACGCCGCGCCGGCGGCTTCGATCCTGCCGGCTGGTTCCAGCGACAGAATTATCGCCGTTCTTATGGCCTCCGGTTTTTCCCGGCGTTTCGGGGGGGCGAATAAACTGCTCGTCCCCTTCCGGGGAAAGCCGCTGGCCCGGCATACCCTGGATCTGGTATGCGGCCTGCGCCGCTTTCACCGGATCTTTTTTGTCGCCGCCGAAGAAGCGGTCCTTGCCCTGGCCGGGGATCTGCCCGTTACGGCTGTCCGCAACGAAGGCCCCGGACGGGGCCAGCGGGAAAGCATCCGCCTTGGCCTTGCGGCCCTGGGGGAACACGAACAGCCCCGCCCGGCGGCGGATTATTATATGTTTTTCCCCTGCGACCAGCCCCTGCTTGACGCCGGTACTGTGCGCCGCATCGTGGCGGCCCGCCGTCCCGGCTGTATAGTCCGGCCCGCTTACCGGGGGGAACCGGGAAACCCGGCGCTGTTTTCCGCCGTATTCCGGGACGAGCTTTCCCGCCTGGGCGAAGGGGAACGCGGCCAGGACCTGATACGCCGCCACCCCGAATGTCTTATCACAGTGGAAATCGCGGCGCCGCCCTTTTCCCCATCTTCCCCCTGTTCCCCCCTGACCGACATTGACGACCCCCACACCCTGGCCCGGCTCTCCGCCCTGCCGGTAAAACCCGAAAAAACTTGACTGAATTATTGTTCAGCCGTACAATGAATTAAAGTGAAGGAAAAAATGGGGAACTTATGGCTCCTGACGCGCGGGATAGGCCCTCCGGGGCTTGGGGGATCGGCCCGGTGAACGTTCTTTTTACCTTTGAAACCGTCAGCGCCGCCCTGGACTGCGAGCTGATTTTCAGGGAACTGGAAACCCCCTGCCGGATCATCCCGGTTCCCCGGGCCCTGTCTTCTTCCTGCGCCTACGCCCTTACCGCGGAAACCGGGGACCCGGCGGGCCTCCGCGCGCTGCTGCGCCAAAGGGGCGCGGCATATATGAAGGTCTTCCGCTGCGATGCGGCGCCGGGGAAGGGCGAAACCTATGAAGCGCTGCCCAACGAACCGGGGGCCGGAAAAACGGAGGGAAAACCTGATGAGGAGTGAATCATGGATGAGGCGGAATGCGCCTTAACGGTGAACGGAACGGAAGTCCGCGGCGGGGCGGACAAAAAACTTGTTGATTTTCTGCGGGACGATCTCCGGCTTACGGCGGTAAAAAACGGCTGCGGCTCCGGGGCCTGCGGGGCCTGTACGGTCCTGGTGGACGGCAAGCCGGTCCGCTCCTGCGTTACCCCCCTCTCAAAACTTGCCGGCAAGCAGGTGATCACCCTGGAGGGCCTGAGCCCGCGGGAAAAAGAAGTGTACGCCTTTGCCTTTGCGGAGGCCGGGGCGGTGCAGTGCGGCTTCTGCATCCCCGGCATGGTGATGAGCGCCAAGGCCCTGCTGGACGCAAATCGGGACCCCGGCGAAACAGATATTCGCAAGGCTATCCGGTCCAACATCTGCCGCTGTACGGGGTATGTAAAAATCGTGGAGGCCATTCAGATCGCCGCCCGGCTTTTCCGGGAAGACGCTCCGGTTCCCCGGCGGGAATTTTCCGGGCGCCTGGGGGAAAATATGCACCGGGTGGACGCGGCGGCGAAAACCCTGGGAACGGGGATATACGTGGACGATCTGCGCTTCGAGGGAATGCTCCACGCTTCGGCTGTCCGGGCCGCCCATCCCCGGGCCAGGGTTTTGAACATTGACGCGGCGGAGGCCAGGGCCCACCCGGACTGTGCTGCGGTCCTCACCGCCGCGGACGTTCCCGGCAATATCAAGATCGGGCATCTGGAATTCATCTCCGACTACGACGTGATGATCGCCGAGGGAAACATCACCCGTTTTATCGGGGACGCCGTGGCCCTGGTGGTCTGCGGCCACAGGGAAAACCTGGAGGCGGTAAAGGCCCTGGTACGTGTGGACTACGAGGTTCTTGAACCCCTCACCAGCCCCCAGGCCGCCATGGCGGAGGGGGCGCCCCTGATCCACGCCAAAGAAAAAAACATCCTCTCCCATGAACACCTGGTCCGGGG